>NZ_JBFHFD010000088.1:0-18609 GCF_041583735.1 Novipirellula sp. | reverse complement strand
TCGATTTGACCGGCAACACGCATCGCACCGAGATTTGCATTGACAAACTCTATTCGCCGGACTCGTCGACCGGCCGACTTGGGCTTGTCGAGCTGCGTGGATTCGAGATGCCACCGAACCCGCGAATGAACCTCGCTCAACAGTTATTGATTCGTGCTGCGATCGCCGTATTCTGGGAAAAACCGTATCAAGAGCCAATGTCACGTTGGCAAACCACGCTGTACGATCGCTTTATGTTGCCTCATTTCGTCTGGCAAGATCTTTGTGATTTGATCGACGATCTGAATCGCCGCGGCGCCACGTTGCGTTCGGAATGGTTTGCACCGCAACACGAATTCCGTTTTCCAAAGATCGGCGAAGTCACCCATCAAGGCGTCCAGTTGCGGCTGCGAAGTGGGATCGAGCCGTGGTATGTGATGGGCGAAGAACCGGGATCGGGCGGGACGGCTCGCTATGTCGATTCGTCACTCGAGCGACTCGAGATACTTGTCGACGGAATGGACTCGGCTCGCTATGCGGTATTGTGCAATCAGGTTCGTGTACCGATGCATCCGACCGGGGTCCAGAATCAATATGTTGCAGGCGTTAAATATCGTGCCTGGCAACCTCCGCGGTGTTTGCATCCGACGATTGGCATACACACCCCTCTACAATTCGATATCGTCGATCTTCGCAATCGTCAATCGATTGGGGGATGTCGTTACCATGCGGTGCATCCGGCGGGACGCAGCCATGAACGATTCCCGATCAATGCGAGCGAAGCCGAATCGAGACGAGCGGCTCAGTTTGAACGCTCAACGATGAGCGGTGAAAAGTTTGACATTGCGGATCTCCCCCCGTTGGCAAACCGATGTGAATACCCGATCACGCTCGATTTGCGGCGTCATGTTCGCAGCTAGAGGATCCTATCAATGTTGAGCAGGAGCATGGAGACGAGCGTTTTTTGTAGCTCACGCAAAGGGGACAGTCGAACTTGTCGTGGCTAATTCATCGTCAATGGAGGTCAAATCCCCCAAGGTCTTCGGTGGGATGCCAAAAAATGCTGGATTTCGACAAGTCTGGGTTGCGGTTCAACCGAATGACGACAGTCATCACTTGATATAGACTGGCAACTTATCGGCGGCCCGCTTTTCGCTAGAAAGGCCCACGCCGCTGTATGCTTCTTGCTCCTACCTGCGAGTCTGATGGTTTTGACATCGCCCGTTGCCTCGACACCCTCACTCGGTGAATACGCCGCCACGCCAGACCGTTTTGACGAATGCAAAACGCCAGGGGGGAAGCTGCGTCCCCATTGGCAGCCCGTCGCCAATTATCTGCAGTCGCTGGGCAACCAGGGAATGAACGAGCGGGTCGCGACGATCGACGAACTGGTTCACGAAAACGGAACCACGTTTAATGTCGATAGCGAAGAGGGGCGGCTCGTGCGTCCGTGGCGACTGTCCTCGATTCCGCTGGTGATCGATTCCGCTTCCTGGGCCAAACTCGAAGCTGGGCTTGCGCAACGAACGCTGCTGTTGGAAGCGGTTCTCGAGGATCTGCTCGGCGAGCAGCGTTTGGTCAAGGAAAAGATCGTTCCGCCGGATGTGCTGTGGGCGAATCCTTATTTTCAGCGGGCGTATCACCAGATGCCTAGTTGTGGTGGTAAACGGTTGCATATCACCGCAACTGATATCGCGCGAGCCACCG
This sequence comes from Novipirellula sp., assembly GCF_041583735.1. NCBI lineage: Bacteria > Pseudomonadati > Planctomycetota > Planctomycetia > Pirellulales > Pirellulaceae > Novipirellula > Novipirellula sp. The sequence goes on along the minus strand of NZ_JBFHFD010000088.1, from coordinate 16,923 downwards.
ATGGCACATGGTGGGTGACAAGCGATCGCACGCGAGCACCGAGCGGGCTGGGCTATTTGCTCGAAAACCGGATTGTCACCACGCGTGTGTTCCCGCAGGTGGTACGGCAGTGCAACACGCGGCGGCTCGCTTCTTTTTTTGATTCGCTGCGGAATCATCTTCGTTCGCTCGCTCCACGAATGCGAGATAACCCGCGAGTCGCATTGTTGACGCCGGGGCATGACAGTTATCGTGAATTTGAAGACGCCTACTTGGCTCGCTATCTCGGTTTGACATTGGTCGAAGGCACCGACTTGGCTGCGCGAGGTGGCCAGTTGAATCTAAAGACGTTGGGCGGTTTGTTGCCGATCGAGGTGCTTTGGCGTCATGTGTCTGATCGCAAATGTGATCCGTTGGAACTGGATCCCGATTCGATCGAAGGCGTGACGGGGTTGTTGCGATCGGTTCGTGAACAAAGTGTCGCGGTGGTCAACTCGATTGGCAGCGTGATGGCACAAACGCCGGCGCTGCTGCCGTTTCTGCCGGCAGCAAGTCAATTGTTGTTGGGCGAACCGTTGAGTTTGCCGAATGTGGCCACCTATTGGTGTGGTGGCAAAAAAGAGTGTGATTATGTTCTGAACAATCTGGATTCGTTGGTGATTCGCCCGTCGTTTGTCGTTTCGGGGGTTCCGCCCGTGGCTCCGTCGACTTTGTCCAGCTCGGCCCGTGACGAATTAGTGGCGGCGATCAAGGACAAACCGCGCGAGTTTGTGGCTCAACAGAAATTGGCGCATAGCACGACGCCCATTTGGACCAACGGTCAACTCGAGCCGTGGTTCTTGGCGCTACGTTGTTTTCAATTGCAGACGGCCAACGGGGTCGAGGTTTTGCCAGGAGCACTTGCGCGTGTCAGCCCCCGAGAACAGGAGCTCGATCGTTCGCACGCTAGCGGTCACTTGACGATGGATTGTTGGGTCTCGAGCACCCAGCCGATTGATACCGAAACGACATTATTGCCACCGGCGGATGCCAAAATTGTTCTCAAGCGAAGTGGTGATGAGTTGCCCAGTCGTGTGGCGGAACACCTGTTTTGGCTTGGCCGTTATGCCGAGCGTGCGGAAGCGATCACGCGGTTGCTGCGGACGACGATCGTTCGCGTGGCGGGAGAAAACGAGCTTCGCGATATGCCCGAGATTCCTCGCTTGTTAGCCGCGCTGGCGGCAATCGGGCAAATCGAACCGGGCTATGCCGTCACGGGACTCGATGGAAACTTGCCTCGCGTCGAAGACATGCTGCCTGGCTCAATCATGGATCGCAACCAGCCTCGTGGGCTGCAAGCGACGATCCGCTCGATCGTGATGAATGCGAGTGCCGTTCGCGACCGGATTTCCATCGATGCTTATCGGATCATCCAACGTATCGGCAGCGACACGATGGAAAAATCATCGCACCCCGGCGAAAATATGGGACGAGTGATCGAGCGTTTGAATCTGCTGATCACCGATCTGCTGGCCTTTGCCGGTGTCGCCAGCGAAAGTACCACCCGGACACACGCTTGGCGATTCTTGCAGCTCGGACGACGCATTGAACGTGCGGACCAAACCGCCGAACTGCTTGACGCCACGTTAGTCAATCCGGTTGGCAACGAGACCTCGGTATGCGAAGGGGTATTGGATGCGTTGGACAGTATGATGACTTATCGCTCGCGATACTTGAACTTGGTTCGTCCCGCACCGACCATCGATTTGTTAGTGACCGACGAAACGAATCCTCGCTCGTTAAGTTTTCAGCTGCATGAGATTGCGGCGTTGATCAGTCAATTGCCGACCGGCGCAAAAATTGTCGGCCTGGGGGCGGATGAGAAGATTGCCAGCCGGATGTTACACCTGTTGCGAATGGCAGATCCCGTTCAGTTAAGCGAAGTGAGCGGAAACAAAAATCGACCTCACTTGGAGCGATTGCTTGAGCAGTTGATTCGTGGATTGCCAAGTCTGTCCGACGCTATCGCAGCACGCTATCTGATTCACACCGGGACAACGCAAATTCTAACCGGAGTCGGCACGCCTGAGCTTGATTAAATCATCCCAAGTAGTGGTTTTGAAAAATGGACCACTTGCGAAAGAAAACGGAATTCCGTGACAATGGTCAATCCGTGTCGTCCATGACCTAATGGCTTTGAATTGTGCCCGCAGCATCCATTCGTTATCGCATCACGCATCGAACTCACTATCGCTATAGCGATTCGGTGGCGGTTTGCCAAAATCAATTGCGGATGCAGCCGAGCACGCGGCCTGGGGTGACATGCCACCATTCAGGAATTGCGATCTCACCCGCACCCAAGACGGTGACCGAGCACACCGATTATTTTGGCAACTGTGTCTACTCGTTTGCCATCGAAACGCTGCACAAAGAGTTGACGGCGGTTGCTACCAGCGAAGTTACCGTCGATCCACCGTCACTTGCTAGCGTTTCGGATGCGATCTCTTGGAACACAATTGTGGGTGAACCGGGACAGATTCGGCTGAGTCGCTCAGGCCGTTATGTCGACGAGTTTTGTTTTGATTCGCCGCGTGTTCAGAAAGACACCAAGTATGCGGACTACGCTCGCGTCTCGTTCAGCGAGGGACGCGGGATTGTCGAGGCGACTTTGGATTTGACCAAACGGATTTATCACGATTTTCGCTATGACACCTGTGCCACCCAGGTCAACACGCCGACCGCGGATGCCTTTGCCCTGCGTGCGGGGGTTTGCCAAGACTTTGCCCATATTCAAATCGCCTGCTTGCGATCGATTGGATTGCCGGCACGTTACGTCAGCGGTTATCTGCGAACCATCCCGCCGCCTGGGGAAGTTCGCAAGATCGGAGCGGACGAATCGCATGCCTGGATCAGTGTCTATTGTGGTTCCGATTTAGACTGGATCGACTTTGATCCCACCAACGCTTGTCAGTGCACGACCGATCATATCCCGATATGCATCGGCCGCGACTACGGCGACGTCAGCCCGATGCGAGGCGTGATTTTGGGAGGCGGTCAAACCGCGTTAAAGGTCAGCGTCGATGTCGAACCGGTCCAAGGCAGCGGTTAACGTATTGCCGCGAATTCGTCGGCCTCATGCTTCCCCGCCGTGCTACGAGGGCAGTCGTAGCGGAAGTCGTCAAGATTTTCAGCGATTCCATCGGTCTAATTGAAATCGCGGTCTTGCGGATTCGGATGCGTCGAACCCGAGATCTCGGTCGCCAGCTGTTTGACCTTGGGGCGGCGTTTGCGACGAGTCTTGTCGGGAATCATCGTCCGCATCGCTTCGAGTTTTCCAAAACACAGCAAGCGGTCGCCCGGTTCGAGCGTCCGTTTCAGCCGAGGGTTCGGGATCACGCTGGTGCCACGGTAGAGCGTCAACACGTTGATGTCCTGTTCGGGAAGTCCCGATTGATCAATCGTTTTGCCGCAGAACTCCGAGCCTTCGGGAACATGGATCTCGGTCACTCCATAACCGCGGCTGACGGTCAAGCGTTGGCGAACGTCGATTTCGGCAAAGTCGACTTGAGCCGAAACGTAGTCGATGATGGCGCCGGCGATATCAAGCTGGGTACAGGATTCGATGCCTTCGAGCCCCGGTGACGAATTAACTTCCATCACTTGCGGGCCATCGCTGCCCTCGAGCATATCGACGCCGGCAACGCGAAGTCCCATGATTTGGGCACAGCGGACTGCGGTTTCGCAATACGTTTCATCGAGTTCGACAAGTTCGGTGCGACCGCCGCGATGCACGTTGCTACGAAACTCTTGTCCCTGCGCCACACGCCGCATTGCGGCAACGACGCGATCGCCGACGACAAATGCACGGATATCGCGGCCACGACTTTCGGCAACAAATTTTTGCACCAACACGTTTTGCCGGGTGCTTTGCAGCGTTTCGATGATCGCTTCGGCGGTCTTGACCGACTCGGCCAAAATGACGCCGACGCCCTGGGTGCCTTCGAGCAGTTTGATGATGATCGGCACGCCACCGACTCGCTCGATCGCGGGCAACACGTCTCGCTTTTCGCGAACGAAGGCGGTTTCGGGGATCCCGATATGATGGCGACTTAGAATTTGTAGGCAACGCAGTTTGTCGCGCGCGTTGGTGATCCCGGCCGAGCTGTTGGTCGTGAACACATCCATTTGCTCGAACTGGCGAACCACGGCAGTGCCATAAAACGAGATCGACGAACCGATCCGGGGGATGACCGCGTCATAGTCGCTGAGCAGTTTGGAACGAAAATACAGATCGGGTTCGCCCTGCTTCAGATCGATCGAAAAGCGGAGCGTATTGAGCACCTTGGCTTCATGGCCGCGCGACAGTGCCGCCTCTTTTAGACGCCGCGTGCTGTAGCAGTTCGGGCTGCATGAAAGGATCGCCAACTTCATAAAAAGGGTCTCAAGGCAAAGGTTGTAAGAGGGCTAGGTAATTTGGCGGTCCGTAGGTCGCTGGTGACGATTCACCAGTGTTTTCTTTTTTTCTTTTTGGGGCGTCCGCCAAAGTAAGATTGGCCAGGATCGACAAGCATGCGTCCGCGAATGGCTTCGCGTCCCATCAACATGCGGAACCCCATTTTGTTACGGTTGGCAAGCGTCAGTTCGACTTGCCACGTGGTATCGAGCCAGTGGACTTCGGTCAAGATAAAGATCCGTTTGGAAGCTTGCCCGCTCGAACTGCGGACGCTGCGAATATCGTGAACTGGAGCTTCGCAGACGATCGTTTTGGCGTCCGAACGTTGGTGAGGTTGAACATCAAATCGAACCATGTCGATGCCACCCGCATCAAATGTTTCGATATTCAAAGCATGCAAACTTGACGATCTTGCACCGGTGTCGATTTTCGCCTTGATGTGACGGATTCCTAAACTCGGCAGCGAAACCCATTCACGCCACCCGATAATCCACTGGTCCTTCGTGTCGCTGGGGTCGGGCGGAGCAGGTTGATCGTCGAAAACGTCGTCTGAATCTGTCGGAAATGTCAAAACTATCGATCCCGATCGCCATGGCGGACGTGGTTTTGGGGGTCTTCGGAACAGCACCGGAAGTCAGAAACTTTCGAATATCCAGAGATTAACCATCCCGGCGTCGCAATGTCTAGACGGCAACTTTTCACAAATCAAATCGGCTGGATCTTCGCGGGTTCGAGGACAACGGCATCGATCACGTTAGCACATGAGACCATTTTTTAGGGTGCCATGTCGTAGGAGGCCTTATTACGAGAGGAGGAAACGCGATCACGGTTGCGACCGCGTTAGTGAAATTGGTATTCGGGGTTGGATCTGTCGAAATCAGCATCGCTCAATCCCACATTCAGTTTCAGGTCGCAGTACAGATATCGTTCCATTAAAACGGGGGCTTCCGATTCGCCTTCGGGCCAATCGAATGCTTCGAACAGGATTGGCAATCGTAATTCGTTGTCGACATAAACTTTGGCGATGTGAAACGGCAGATGCTCTTGGCGAACCGGATGCACGACTTCGAAGTACTGGCATTTGCGTCCGTTGATTTCGACGTTCGGGCGGCTTTGCACAAGCACCTGTTCGACCGACAACTCGGCATTACCCACGTCGACCAAACGCTCGAGCAGTCGTCGGATGCCAAATTCGTCAATGGGGTACCGGTTGCCTTGCATCGCTAACACGCTCGATGGCTCGATCATCGCGGTCATGAACCCGAGAACCTTGCCCCCTTTGCGGACAAGCATTCGTCCATCGTTGGCGTGGCTGTCCCATAACACTTCGCGTCCATGCATCGATTTAGGCGATTGAAATTTAATGTAGATGCTTGTGGACACATCGTCATTTTCGTCTTCGGGATAGGTGTGCCGCACTTTGGCTTGGCAGCGTTTCGTAGGCCCAAGTCGACCGTCGATACGCTCCTGTGCCAAAAATGTGCAGGTGTAGTCCTGGACCTGTTGGCGGCATCGATCCAAACTCGCTTGAGCTTGTTTGACGAGCCTTTTGAGTTCCTGTTGATGTGCGGTAAGTTTCTTGGTTTCGGGGATCAGCGAGTCGGGTGAGAGTCGCAGCGACGCCTCTTCGTCGCTGAGTCGCGGTGAGCTCACACGATCTGCGGTATTGGCAGAGGCTAGAATTTCGTCCGCAATCAAGCGAGTCGATGCGGGAATCAACAGTACGACGACCAGTGGCACAGTCAGCAGATAATCTCGTTTCATGGTCATTTTTCCAAGTTGAATGAATCGCAAATTCAAGCACTAGCAAAACAAAGCAGTCGCGATGGCAAGGGCGACTCGCGGCGATACCCTTGCCGTTTCCTAATCACAGCGGTTGGTTCGTCGCGAACACGGCGAACCAACCAAAATACAATCCTTGCACCTCCATCGATGCAATCAACGGCCTTCGCCGGGGCGCGATCCAGCAATGACGCCGAGTTCCGCCGCCTCGTCTACCGCATGTTCGTTAGACGCAATGGCAGATTTCGCATCAATTTGGTTGCCATTGTTTCGGGTTTCTTGCCCCATCAACCGCGAGGATGATGGGGCGGATCCGATCAACAGCGTCAGTGCCGCTGCCGCAGCGACTGACCGCAAACAGCGCGCCCACGACGGACAAGAAACAGATCGAAATTGCTCACGTTTCGCAGCTGCCCGGACCATCCATCACGAGTTAACTCAGGAAGAAACGGACCTTCATCCGCCGGGGGACAACGGAAATAGGTTCCTTTTTCGATCAGCGACGCCCCGGCGGTGTCGCAGCAAAATGGGGTTTCTCTGGAGCTTTCCCCGTAACTTTCCCCGTGTTTTTCGCCTCGGTGGCGTTTCTGTGAGCCCGATCCGCATGAACTCGATCCGATGGCGATCTGTACTGATGGACTCGATTAAGCAATACTGACATCGCCGCTGGGCGGTTGCTTCGGTCCGATGGCATGGCCCAACCACGTCAAAAGCCAATGACTTCAAAAGCCTCTAAGCAGGGGGGCAGTTCCCCAACCTCGGTTTTTGTCCGTTCTGCGCAGACGCTCACCGAAAATCTCGTTGCAAAGGAACATTAGAATTGTCCGACGGATTGCCTCGGAAAAGGCCCACCCCAATTAAGATGAAGTCGTCCAGGGCGAACGCGACCGCGCCGGAAGAGAAGCCTCGCGTGCGAAAAATTGGTTCGTTGGTGAACCAATTGATTTCGCGACGTGGTTATGCGCAAGTTGCGGTGGTCAACGAAATCCAGGACGCTGTGATCGCGCTGATTGACCAGCAGATACGATCCAGCGTGCGGATTGGCAATTTGAAACGAGGCGTACTGGAGATCTACGCGTCGGACTCGGTCACCCTGCAAGAGTTGAACTTTCAAAAGCGAACGATCCTCAAGAAGCTTCAAAAAACGCTTCCCCAATCCAACGTCACGGGGCTGAAGTTTCGTATCCAAGCCAATTGATGTCGTTGATCGCTCCGCGATCCATCGATCTGATCGCGGAGCGATCAGCGCCAACCCGCCAACGCAAAACTGATCCAACCTTTCTGAGCCCAATGCATCGATCTCGCGCCTACCATCGTTTGGCCCACCATCGTTTGGCCCACCATCGTTGGGCCCGTCATCGTTGGGCCCGCCAAGTCCGCGGGAGTTTTGTGTCACGATGAAAGTGGTTTTCTTAACCGCGGGGGCTGCCGGGATGTATTGCGGCAGCTGTATGCACGACAATGCCACCGCGCGGGTTTTGAGGGCATCCGGAATTGACTGCGTCTTGCAGCCGATTTACACGCCGATCCGCACCGATGAAACCAGCATCGCTGAGGAAGCAGTCTTCTTTGGTGGCATTCACATCTATCTGCTGCAACAGATGCCGTGGATCCGGTTTGTGCCTGCATCGCTACGGCGATTTCTCGATTGGCCGCCGTTGATCCGGATGGCGACAAGCCGAGCGATGTCCACCGATGCCGCCAAGCTTGCCGCACTGGCGATTTCGATGCTCAAAGGGACCGAGGGGCGGCAAGCCGAAGAGGTCGGGCGATTGACCGATTGGCTCGACACCGAGATGCACCCTGATGTCCTTGTGCTCAGCAATCTATTGATCGGCGGAGCGTTACCGACGATCCGCAAACGATTGCCCAACACGAAGATCGTGGTGTTGTTACAAGGCGATGACATTTTCTTGGACCACTTGCCCGATGCGGCGCGGGGCGAGGCGGTTCAGCTGTGCCGAAACCTTGTGGGATCAGTCGATCAGTTCGTCGTCAACAGCCGTTTTTATGCGGACAAAATGGGATCGCAGCTCCAGATCCCGCCATCAAAATTGACGACAATTCCGCTTTCGATTGATCTTCAGCACTTTTCGCCACGACCGACGTCGTCGTCCACAGCGGAGACGTTTCGCTTGGGCTACATGGCGCGAGTTGCACCCGAGAAAGGGCTGCACCGGCTGGTGGATGCATTTATCGATTTGGCGTCTCAGCCATTCCATTCGCGTCTGACGCTGGAGGTCGCCGGTTGGCTCGGCGAAAACAATCACGCCTACCTTGAATCGCTTCGCCAACGAATCAACGCTGCGGGTTTGAGCGAGCGTTTTACCTATCACGGCAGCCCCTCGCTCTCGCAGAAAGCTGAATTCTTGCGAACGCTCGACTTGTTGTGTGTGCCAACGGAATACGAAGATCCCAAGGGGCTGTTTGTGCTCGAGGCAATCGCATCGGGAGTGCCGGTGGTACTGCCCGACCATGGCGCGTTTGGTGAACTGATTGGATCGACCGGTGGCGGCATCGTGGTTCCCGCGAATGACCCTCAAGCCTTGATTGGTGGGATTGATCTGCTAGCCAAAAATCATTCGCATCGACAACAATTGATCGCATCGGGGTTGGCGAATGTGCTTGAAAAGCATTCGATTGAAATCACGGCCCGGCGTTTGGCGGCATTGTTCACCGAGCTAACCTCGGCCTCGTCAACTACTTGATGCCTTCGCGACGCATCGTCAATTCGCGACTGATCTCGCCTTTGACGTACTTGATCGGGACAAAGCTGTTGCCATCCATCGGCACTTCGACTCGGACGGTCACTTCGCGTGTATCGCGTTTGATCTTTTTGGGGGTGACTTGGACGCGAACATTCGTCAGGCCAAGCGAATTAAGGATCCCCAGTGCTTTAGATTCGGTCTCTTCGGCGGTCGCTCCGGGCAATATGCCTGTCCGTGCCGCTTCGTAGACCGCGTTGTCGGCGGTATGGCGAATCATTGCGGCACGGCAAAATTCAAAGGCCGCAAAGAAAAACAGGAACAAGATCGGGGCGACGATTGCAAATTCCACCAAGGCTGCGCCTCGTCGTTGGCGTCGTCGGTTCAGTTTGGTCATGGGTTTTTTGCCAAAAACAGTGGGCAGGGGTGTCAGGTTTGGATCCGTTGATTTCAAATCGCTCGTTCAGGATTCAAATCTATTCGGTCATCATGGTGGACAGCGTCAGCGCGATCTCGCGATAGATGCGTCGCAATTCCTCACCGCTGGCGGCGTGAAAGGTTTTTCCGTTACCGATCGTTGCCACTTCTCGCATTCGCGTGGTGTCGGCGCCGGCACCAAACGTGATGGTGTGAATCGTGATCCCATCGCGAGCGATTTCGTCTGCCGATTCACGCGGTTCACGTCCGCGGTTGTGCTTTCCATCGGTCATTACAATCATCGTTTTTTCGACAAATTTGGCATCACGGCTACGGTTCATGATTTCGTGGCCTGCATCCATGCCTCGTGAAATACTGGTGAATCCACCGACCGGCAACGCCGCCATCGCACGGGTGATTAGATTCAAATCGTCGCTCAATTGCACGTCTTCGCGGGCTTGGTCGTTGTACGATGCCAAACCGACTTGCTCTTGGACGGGGGTGCCCTCGAGCGTGCTGGTAAAGATGTTGATGGCGTCTCGCAAATCGGCGATTTTGTCTCCCGCCATCGATCCGCTGCGGTCCACGACAAGCACGACGTCGCGTTCGATGTAGGTTGCTGTCGACAGAGCTTGCGGTTCAAAGAATTCAAACCCAACCATGTTGCCAAAGAACATCGGAACGGCACCGGCACTCGAACCGTGGGTCCGTTTGCCGTTGACTTTGACGCTGTTGATGGGGCGTTGGCCGGGGCTGAACTCGAATTTTCCTGATTTCGCTTCGCGGCTGGCCCCGAACGAAAAATCACTTGCATCGACGATCAGGGGATCACCGTTGACGGTGTTGCGAAGTGCGATTTGTTGACCGCGACGAATCGCAAGACCTTCGTTAAACGATTGCGACAACTCCAGCGCCGCTGCCTTGGCGGCCGCATCGGTGGCACTGCGAAGTTCGGTTCTGGCCAGATGCATCTGGGCGATATCGACCGAGAATGTGACCGCCATCATAAAGGCGACCATCATGATCACGATCAAAATCAACATCGCACCACGGCGACGTGATGCACCGCGAGACAAATCAGATCGACGCAAAGTAGATTGAGGGCTTGGATGGTTCATGATCATTATTCTTTCAACATCACGACGCGTGCAATTAGGTCTCGGTTGGCAATGAATTGGCCCGCCAGCGGGCTGTTCGGTTGCGTGGGGGCCACAATTTCGACCGCGATCTCTTCACCCCGCTTGGCTTGCTCGGGATTGCGATCAGGAAATCGAACGGCGAAACCACGCACGTTGCGTGCAGTAAGGATATTGGTGGCGCGATCTTCGGCGGCGCTGGCGGTCGAAGTGCTCAGGGCCGCTTCGCGAGCTCCCTCGTACGCCGCCACACTGAGTGCTTGTTTCAGGAAAATGAAACTGCTCGCTTCGATTGAACCAAACACCAACAGCACAAGGATCGGCAAACAGACGGCGAACTCGGCAGCTGCGACCGCTCGCCGCGAACGGTGGCGGGGGCGATTGGCTCGGGAATGATCGATCGCGGGAACGTCATGGGGGATCGTGATTGTCATCGTTCTTATACCTCCGAATCGCTGGCCGGAGATGGTTTGGCGGTAGGCGTCACGGCCGGAACTCGTTCGATCACCGCATTAAAGTCAGCGGCAATGTTTTGCCAAAAGTCGTCGTTGCGAAATTGCAGCGGAGCCACCGGGCGGCCGGTACGGACGTCGGCCAATGCATTTCGAAGTCGCAAAATGGGGCCGGCAAATCGGTTGGTCAACTTCAGCGTGTCCCAGACGAAGGCGGGGATCAACGCCATCGTGATCACAAAGAAGGGCATGAAGCGTTGCATCGTGTCGGCGAACGTTTGCCCCCAATCGGCATCGGGTTGCTCGAACAAGCGAATCCAAATGGTCAAGGCAATCGCGTTGCATACGAAGAAAACGATCCAGTGAATCGCGATCTTGCGAAGCAATCCCCCTTGGACCTCGCGATCAACAAGCGTACGGCTGCGGCGTGATTTGGTTTGGCTCATGGTCTCGTCTGCGACAATGGTAGGTGAAATAACTCGCGAATCGTCAGATGACTCTGAGAGGGCCGATCGCTCTGAAGCTGGCAATCGGCTCTCATAGGGAACCGTAGGTCAGAGTTGTGCGATCCGGTTCGTCCACACACAAACTTGCCTCACCCCACCGCATTGAAATGCAGATTGCAGCGGTTGCAGCGATAAGTCCGCCGCGGTGCCCCCCGGAAGCGACGAGGTGATCCCACAATGCCGTCGACTTTGGACGTCCGCCGTACGGCTATCAAAATTTGTCGTTTGTCTATAAAGTCGCAACAAGCAAGCCCTTCTTGTTCGCGTGATCACCCGTGTTGAGGAACGACGATGCATCAGTGCGCCCACCATCACACCGAAAATCAGAATTACGGATCGGCCTTTGCCATTGGCGTGGCACTGAATGTGGTGTTCGTCTTGGTCGAGGCGGGGTACGGTTTCTACAGCCATTCGCTCGCGCTTTTGGCCGATGCCGGACACAACCTTTCGGATGTGTTAGGACTGCTGATCGCTTGGGGTGGCTACGCGTTGGCGAAGGTTCCGCCGTGTAACAAACGCACCTACGGTTGGCGGAGCACGACCATTTTGGCAGCGTTATTTAATGCCTTAATCTTGTTGGTCGCGATTGGAGGAATCGCTTGGGAAGCGATCCATCGGTTTCAAGAACCCTCTGAGGTCGCCGCACCGACGGTGATTATCGTGGCGCTAATCGGAGTGGTGATCAATACGATCACGGCGTTGTTGTTTATGAAAGGCCGGCATGGTGATTTGAATATCCGTGGCGCGTTTCTGCACATGGCCGCCGACGCGTTGTTGTCATTGGGGGTTGCGATTGCGGGGGTCCTGATTCTGTATACCCAGTGGAACTGGATCGATCCGGCAACCAGTTTGTTGATCGCTGTGGTGATCTTCTTTGCCACGACCGACCTGCTTCGTGAATCGATGAACTATGCACTGCAGGCGGTCCCCAAAAAGATCGACCTCGATGACGTCAATGCATACCTGCTGAGGCTGCCCGGAGTGACGGCCGTTCACGATTTGCATGTCTGGGCGATGAGCACGACCGAGATCGCCTTGACCGCTCATCTGGTCAAGCCGCAGCTTGAAAACAACGATGCGCTGCTGAAAAAAATCGCTCACGATTTGGATCACGAGTTTCAAATCAGCCATGCCACGGTCCAAATCGAATCAAGTGTCGATGCTGCGAATTGCCGTCAAGCCGAGGCCGGGTCGCTGTGAAATAACGCGTAAAACGCACTGGTTGCAAGCAAAGCGGCGAGATCCAGGGCGAAAAGGACTCGCACAATCCTTGACGTGTTGATTAAAATAGTCTCGGCCCGCCCCCCCCCTCCCTCCCCCAAGCCCGGCAATCGCTGTGGCCCATGTCACCCTAGCCTGCTGCCCCTCTCCCGCAATGCCGAACCCTTTGATTCCGCGTGTCTCAGCCCAAACGCTTGCGATGGTGATCGCTCTTACACCGTTTTGTGTGAGTGCGGAAAACCATCCTGTGAAGTCGCGTGTTCCGGCGGCAGCCACTCAATTGCTCGAAAATTCGTGCGTCGATTGTCATGCTGACGAATCGGGCGAAGGCGGATTTGATGCGTCCGGACTGGGGGCCGATCTGGCCGATCCGAAAACGATGGCGACATGGCAACGCGTTTTTGACCGGGTTGAATCGGGCGAGATGCCGCCCCGCGACGCCGAGGAATTGGAGCCCAACGACCGCAAGCGATTTCTCGATGCGACTTCTCAGTGGATCACTTCGACTCAGCTTACCGAGTTTGCAAAGCTGGGCCGCGTGCAAACGCGGCGATTGACCACATTGCAGCTTGAGCGAACGCTGCACGATTTGTTCTCGATCGATATCCCGTTGGCGTCACTTGCGCCCGAGGACCCTCGCGTTGATGGGTTCACCAACATTGCCTCGGCCCAAGCGATGTCGCACTTTCAGATCGAATCCCATTTGAACATTGTCGATGCCGCGCTTGACGAAGCCTTTGATCGTGCTTTGGGTGAGGACACTCCTTTTGTAAAATCGCTGAACGCAAAACAGATTGCACGTACCAGTCCCAAGCGGCGATGTCGTGAACCCGAGATGCTCGATGGAAAAGCGGTGGTTTGGGCATCCCGGCTGATCTTTTACGGTCGCATCCAGACGACAACGGTACCGAAAGATGGTTGGTACCGAATGACCGTGACTGCATCAGCAATGAACAAACCCAAAGATCATGGCGTTTGGTGCACCGTGCGTACCGGATTCTGCACATCGGGGGCGCCGCTGATGTCTTGGGTTGGATCTTTCGAGGCGACCGACGAACCGATCGAGCGAACATTCGAAGCGTGGATTCCCAAAGGCCAAATGTTCGAAATTCGTCCTGGCGATTTAACGTTAAAACAAGGACGATTCGCCGGAGGCCAAGTCGGCGCTGGTGAGGGGACGCCGCAAAATCTTGCGGGTGTCGCATTCCACCAAATGCAGATTGAAGAAATTCATCCAGGGGGTGACAGACAATCGGTTCGTACTGGTTTGTTCGGAAACTTAAAGCTCAACAAGCAGGCTGATTCGAAAACGGGCAAGTCGAAGCGTTTGCAGTTGGACAAGGAGGTCACGGAGACGGAACTACGCGAGCAATTGAATCGCTTTGCACACCGCGCGTTCCGGCGTCCTGTTTCCCAGTCGGATTTGCAGCCTTACGCCGAGATTCTATCACAAGGACTTCAGAACAACGGCGACCCGCTCGAAGCGTTGCGAGCGAGCTATCGTGCGATCCTGTGCTCGGCCCGATTCATGTACTTGGTCGAGCCTACATCAACCGAGTTGGCAAGCAGTGCGTCATCAAGAGCTCCGCTGGATGATTTTGCAATCGCGTCGCGACTGAGCTACTTTTTGACGGGATCGATGCCTGATGCCGAATTGTTCAAGCTGGCACAGAAAAAACAACTTCGCGATCCCGAAGTGCTTATTTCCCAGATCGATCGATTGTTGGATGGCAAAGGTCAACGCCAATTTGTTGTGGATTTCACGTCCCAGTGGCTCGATTTGGTGGACATCAACTTTACCGAACCCGATCCCAAGCTGTATCCCCGCTTCGATTCGGTGGTCGAAAACGCGATGTTGGCCGAAACCCATCGCTATATCGAGACGTTGCTCAGTGAGAACGCCAGCATCGATAAACTTGTCCGCTCGGACTTTACCTTTGTGAACAGTCGCTTGGCGCGCTTTTATGGGATTGACGGGATCGAAGGGGATGCGATTCGGCGTATCCAACTTGATAAAGGTTCGTCACGCGGAGGACTGCTGGCCCAAGGTTCGATTTTGAAAGTCACGGCAAATGGCACGACCACGTCGCCGGTGCTGCGAGGCGTTTGGGTTTGTGATCGTGTTTTGGGACAACCTGTTCCTCCGCCTCCCGAAAGCGTTCCTGCGATTGAGCCCGACATTCGTGGTGCGAAAACGATTCGCGACCAATTGGAACTGCATCGCAATCATACCGAATGTGCCAGCTGTCACTCCAAAATTGACCCGCCCGGCTTTGCACTGGAGAGCTTTGATGCGGCCGGACAATGGCGAGATCATTATGCAATCTCAGGAAAAGGCAATCGCAAAGGCCCCAAAGTGGATCCGAGTTACCATTTGGCTGATGGTCGTCCGTTTGCGGGGTTTAACCAATTTCGTGAACTGATCGCGAATGAACAAAAAATGCTGGCTCGTAACTTTGCCGAAAAATTGCTGGTCTACGGCACCGGTGCTCCGATCGCGTTCGCGGACCGTGATCGGGTCGAGCAGATTGTCGATTCGACATCCGACGATCGCTATGGAATGCGGTCGCTCTTAAACGAGGTAGTTTTGAGTCCGATTTTTTTATCGAAGTAGATCTCGGTGAGCTACCGTCCGATACCATCAGCGCACCTTTCATTTAACGAACAGATTTATCATGAAGAAAGCCATTTACTTCAATCTCAAATCTCGCCTGAACCGCCGCACCGTGTTGCGTGGTGCTGGGATCTCGATGGGGTTGCCATGGTTAAGTGCGATGCAGCCAACGTTTGCCAATGACAAGGGCGAAAGCAAGCCGAAGCGACTTGTCACGATGACGCTTGGACTTGGATTGGTCGCCGACAACTTGTTTCCTGAGACCGGGGGACGCGACTATCAAGCGACACCCTACCTTCGTGCGTTGCAAGATCTGCGGGATCAATTGACCGTGGTCTCGGGAACGTCGCATCCGGGAGTCAAAGGAGGGCACCGAGCCGAAGCGAGCATTTTGACGGCCACTCCGATGGGATCCGCGGGCAAGGCAAAGAACTCGATCTCGATTGATCAGTTGCTGGCCAAACACTTTGGCGATGCCACGCGATTTCCATCGCTAGTGCTCAGCAACGGTGGCTCGACAAGTCCCTCGTACACCGAAAATGGATCGATGATCCCACCGGAATCGTCGCCATCGCGTCTGTTCGCCAAGTTGTTCATCAACGATCCACCGCAGCAGCGAAAGATTCAAGCCCAACGTGTTCGCGAAGGACGCAGCATCATGGATCTTGTCGGCGAGGATGCAAAATCTCTCGAGCGGCAACTTGGTGTGGGAGACCGTAATCGGTTGGACGCCTATTTCACTAGCGTGCGTCAACTCGAAAAGCGAATGGAATTATCTGAGCGATGGGCCAATCTTCCCAAGCCGGTCGTCGCTGCCAAGAAACCGGTCGACGTGGGTAACCCAAACGATTTGATCGCTCGTCAAAAAACGATGTGCGAAGTGATCAAGCTCGCGCTGCAAACCGATTCGACTCGCTACATTTCGTTCCATATCCCTGGCGGCGGCGGTGTTCTTCCGATCGAAGGGGTGGATGAAGGTTATCACTCGCTAAGTCATCATGGGCAAGACGAAGACAAGTTATCACAACTCGCAATCGTCGAAGAAGCGTTCATAGCACAGTGGGGCCAGTTCCTGCGTGAACTGAAAGAGACGGATGATTCCGGCACGTCGCTGTTGGATTTGACCACGGTCTTTTTGACGAGCAACCTGGGCAATGCGTCCAATCACGACAACCGCAACATGCCTGTGCTGTTGGCAGGCGGTGGGTTTCGTCATGGGCAACATCTCGCGTTTGATCGAAAGAACAATTACCCTTTGCCGAACCTGTACGTTTCGATGTTGCAGAATCTGGGCATGGAAATCGATCAATTTGCCACCAGCACCGGAACGATGAATGGGTTGTCCAGCTAACCCGCGAGATTCGCGTTGTTCCCAAGTAAGCCGCCGTCAACATGTCGCTCTATTTCTTTGTGAGTTCGCAGCGTCATTTGACCGAGGGGACTCCTTGGGCCGAAACGATTGCCGATTCGATTGATGCGGAAATCGTATTGGTCGTGCTTGGCCAGGACCGAAACACGCTTGCTGAGCAGGCTCGGAAAGCGTTGCAGGCGTCGTCGTCGATCAAGACCATCGAAATCGTTGACGAAGATATCGACTCGGTTCTGAATCATATTCGAGTCAAGAAGTCGTCCTTGGTTCTGATTGTCAAAGATGAACATGACGAACCGTTTCAGCGATC
>NZ_JBFHFD010000087.1:0-18663 GCF_041583735.1 Novipirellula sp. | reverse complement strand
GGATTTTGACCAAGCCGCTGCAATCGATTTGGCCGGACGTGATGTTCTGGACGCGGTGCAAACGAGTGTTTATCCAAAAGTCATCGATTGCCCCGACCCGAGTCGAACCGGAAAGACCACGCTCAGTGCGATCACCAAGAACGGCATCGAACTTCGGGTGCGAGCCCGTGTGACCGTGCGAACCAATATCGAACAATTGATCGGCGGAGCGACCGAAGATACCGTGATCGCGCGTGTTGGCGAGGCCATCATTAGCTCGATCGGATCGACCACCGACCACTTCAAAGTGCTCGAGAATCCTGACATGATCACTCGCGTGGTGCTGTCGCGTGGGCTAGATGCCCAAACCGCGTTCGAGATCGTTTCAATCGATATTGCGGATATCGATGTCGGCGAAAACATCGGTGCCCGATTGCAAAGCGATCAAGCCGAAGCGGACACACGCGTGGCACGGGCCCAGGCTGAGCGTCGACGTGCCGAAGCAATCGCCGAAGAGCAACAAATGAAAGCCAAAGTCGCCGAGAATCGATCGCAGTTGGTTTTGGCCGAAGCCAAGGTGCCGATGGCGATGGCCGAAGCATTCCGTGGCGGTCGCATCACCGCACCCAACACGAACTAAGCAATGAGTCGCAAATCCTATCGTGTCAAATTCGCGGGCGGCGCGGGGTTTGAATTAGCGGGCATCATCGACCGACCCGATACCACCGCCGCCCTGCCCGTGCTGGTGCTGAGTCATTGTTTCACTTGCAACAAAGACTTAAAGGCGATCGTGCGAATCTCGCGAGCCCTCGCTCAGCGAGGCATCGCAGTGCTTCGCTATGACATGACCGGCCTCGGCGGCAGCAGCGGTGACTTCTCGCAGACAAACTTTTCCACCAATGTGGCCGACTTGAAGGCGGCGATCGCGTTTGCGGATTCCGAAGTAGGCGACGTACATGCGTTGATGGGACACAGTTTCGGTGGGGCGGCGTCGTTGGCCGTCGCCAGTGAATGCTCATCGCACCTGTCCCCGGACAGTTCCCTGGCTGCGGAAAAAAAACTCGGCTGCGTGATCGCGTTGGCGGCACCAAGCGACACGTCTCATCTTGCCTCGCTGCTGTTGCGAATGAACCCCGCGATCGAGAAGGACGGCGAAGGCGAAGTTTCGATCGGTGGCTACCGATGGCAGATCGATTCGCAAATGGTCGATGATTTTCGCCGTCATCGTCTGCCTGATTTGATTGCCAACATTCGCATTCCCACGATGGTCATGCATTCACCCGTGGACCAAACTGTCGGTTTCGATCATGCACTGCGGATTATGTCGCTGATCAACCAAACGGAAAACTCCGAGACGGAAAATTCCGATCCCGCGCTGAGCAAACCGTTGTGTTCTTTGGTTTCGCTTGACGGGGCGGATCATTTGTTGTCCCAGCATGCTCATGACATCGACTTTGTTTCCGATTTAACGGCGGCCATGGTGCATCGGCACTGTCGCCCTTGATGCATACGCCCTTGATGCAAAACCGCTTCACCAACACGCACGTTAGCTCTATGCAGCGCGAGATCCTTTTGTTTGCCGCCATCCGTGATGCCGCGGATACCGATTCGCTTCTCATTGACGTGGCGAACGACGCGACTGCTGCCGACGTGCTCCGCGAAGTCGCTCAGCGTGTCCCGGCCACGCAAACGCTGCTGGCATCGTGCCGAGTAGCGCTGGATAACCGTTATGTGGCAAACACTCAGCCGCTTGGGACGGCACAAGAAATAGCGATCATTCCACCGGTCAGTGGCGGTTGATCGTGATGTCGGACTGTTACGTTAATTTGACCGAGGATCCGATCGATTATGGGCCGCTTTTGCCAAAAATCGCCGATCCTGATGTCGGAGCCCACGCGTGGTTCTACGGAGTGACGCGGCGAATCACTGGTGACCGCGTCACCAGCCTGCTGTCTTACGAAGCCCATCAACCGATGGCGCTTGCGGAGTTAAATCGATTGGCAAGCGAAGCAATCGAGCGGTTTCGTTTGAGCAAAATCGTCATTATTCATCGGCTGGGTGAAGTCCCAGTGGGCGAAGCGAGCGTGGTGCTCGGTTGCAGCAGCGCTCATCGTAAACAAGCGTTCGCCGCGCTGCCCTGGTTGATGGACCAAATCAAAACCGATGTGCCGATTTGGAAACGTGAAACGTTCACTGATGGCACGACTCTGTGGGTACACCCGACGGATTCAGCAGCGGAGGAACACGAAGTGAGGGATGATTCATGATGTCGCCTAGCCGAATCTATCTGGATCACGCAGCGACATCGTGGCCGAAGCATTCAGACGTGCTTGATGCAATGGATCGTTATGCTCGCGATTGTGGTGCTGCGTCGGGACGTGGCCAATATCAATCGGCGAACCGGGCGGACGCGATCCTTCGTTCGGCTCGGCTTGGAATCTCGCGTTTGATCGGAAGTCCAGCGGCCGAGGGGATCGCGTTTTTCAGTAACGGGACTCAGGCGATCAACGCGGCGATCGCGGGTGTCGTTCGCGATGGGGACCATGTCGTGACCACGGCTGCGGAACACAACAGCGTGCTGCGACCGCTTTCGCATCTTGCCGCGACTCGTGATGTCACTCTCAAAATCGTCGACTGCGATCGTGATGGCTTGGTAAGTGCCGACGACGTGCTTGATGCCGTTACCGATGCGACTCGCTTGGTGGCGGTCACGTCGGCAAGCAACGTGACCGGCGCCGAGCAACCGATACAAGCGATTGGCTGCGGATTGCGAAGTCGTAGCTCGGCAACCCACTCCGCTGCCTTTTTGTGCGACGCGGCTCAAACGTTTGGCTATCTACCGATCGATGTGCAAGCATGCGGAATTGATCTGTTGGCGGCACCGGGACACAAGGGCGGTGGGGGACCGCAAGGAACGGGGTTTTTGTATGTCTCGCCTGCCTGGCACGATAAAATCAACGCCAGCGTGTTTGGTGGCACTGGCAGCCAATCCGAGTCGCTGGAGATGCCAACGACAATGCCAGCGAAGCTAGAGCCGGGCAATTTGAACATCGCAGCGATCGCCGGCTGGGATGTGGCAATCAAACAGATCGCTGCCCGCGACGAGGCGGTCTATAGCGAGACGCTGCAATCGGTCGCCCAGCAATTAAGCGAGGGGCTCCGGGCGATCGATTCGATCCGCGTATTTGGCAAACCGGGGCGATTACCGATCGTCAGTCTCGCGATCGATGGTTTCCAGCCGACGGACTTGTCGGCGATTTTAGATGCTCAATTTTCAATCGAAACGCGAGCCGGTTTGCACTGTGCGGCATTGATCCACGATCCAATCGGCAGTGCACCGGGCGGGACGCTACGGATCAGTGGATCAGCGGCTACGACGCGTGAAGAGATCGATGCCGTGGTCGCAGCGATCCGGCAGATGTCCGATGCCATCGGTTGAAGCTGCCGGATAGGTGGAAATCCGCTCACAGACACCGTCTTCTAGCCGGCGTGCATCACGCGCGAGCGATTTAGCGGCCTAGGTACAGCGAGAAGCCGCCGCGGCCGATCGAGATGCCCGATCCGCCACGATAACCGTAGCCTCCATAGCTTCCGTAACGTCCGTAGGACGGGTAGCCGTAGCCACCACCGTAATACGATCGATACGGAGCCCGGTAATGAGACCCGTGGTGGTGTCCATGGTGCACCGGAGCGCGGTAGCTGTGATGGACGCCATGGTGACCACGGTGGTGGCTGCCGTGATGGTGCCCGCTGTGCCGAGAATAGCGACCGTGGGCCGCATCCGCGCTACTTGTCATCACGACACCGGCGAGAACGAAGACGCCAGCAAATAATATTTTCTTGAACATCGAGATTGCTCCTGGATGGTAGGGTGTCAAACGAGGCAATCGCAGCAAGATTGATGCTGCGTCCTGACTTAGGATCGATTCGTCGTCAAGCAACTCCTTGACGGTCGCGGATGGTTCGATCTGCGACATGTTGAAACACGTGATGCTACGATCAACGAAACATCATGAACGAAACATCTGGAGGCGTGTTTCACGAACCTCTCACCCTCTTAATGGGCATCGCCGCCGCCGCACCGCCAGGCTGCGGTAGATTCCATACGACGATGCCGAGCAGGAATCGTTGACGGGAACCCGTCAATGGCCGGTGAAAAGATTTATCGGGCTAAGCATCGACTGCTAGCGGCACACCGCGTGCCGCCTGGCGGTAACGCTAAGCCGAAATTTTGTTACACGTCGATTTCTTCGGCGTCTTCGGCGCGTTCCATGATAAATCGGAAACGAGCGGATGCATCGCGTCCCATCAAGTCGCTGATCACTCGATCGGTCTCAAGTTGATCGTCCACCTCGACTTTTAGCAAACGACGTGTCTTGGGGTTCAGCGTTGTTTCCCAAAGGACTTTGGGCATCATTTCGCCGAGACCTTTAAATCGAGTGATCTCGGGTTTGGCCCGCTTGGCATGCTCGGCCAAAATCTGCTCGCGATGCTCTTCGTCGTTCGCCCAATAGGTTTCTTTGCCGATATCAATGCGATACAGCGGTGGAACGGCGATGAACAGGTGACCGTCGGCAATCAACGCGGGCATATGCCGATAAAAGAAGGTCAATAACAGCGTGGTGATGTGATGTCCATCAGAGTCGGCATCAGCCAGCAGGATGATCTTTTGGTAACGCAGCGCTGACAGGTTTAGGTTCGGACCGATACCACATCCCAGTGAGGCAACCATGTCTTGAATTTCTTTGTTCTCGACGATCTTTTTCAGCGTTGCGCTCTCGGTGTTCAGCACCTTTCCCCGCAGCGGCAGGATCGCTTGATTGTTTCGATCACGACCCTGTTTGGCACTTCCGCCTGCAGAGTCACCTTCGACGATGAACAGCTCTGAGTTGCCTTTTCCGCTCGCCAAGCAATCACTCAGCTTGCCAGGCAACATCGTCCGTTTGGCGCCGCCTTTACGCGAGACCGCGTCTGAAGCGGCTCGCGATGCCGCGCGTGCCCTCGCCGCGGCGATGATGCGAGCGATGATCGAATCGGCGATCGAACGATTGTTGTTCATCCACTGTTCCAACGCGGGTCGGATCGCCGCTTCGGCCAACGGTTGGACTTCGGGGTTGTTCAATCGGTCTTTGGTTTGCCCTTGAAATTGGGGTTCCGCGATAAAGATCGACACGATCGCAACCATCCCTTCACGGATGTCTTCATGCGAGATCTTTACACCGCGTGGCGTCAAACTGTGCGTGTCGATGTAATTACGCACCGCTTTGTTCAGCCCGCTACGGAATCCGTTCTCGTGTGTACCGCCGTTGCCCGTAGGAATCCCATTGACGTAGCTGCGGACATGTTCGTCGGTCGATTCAGTCCACTGCAGTGTCAATTCCATACGAATGTCGTCGTCTTTTCGCAGCGTGAAGGGCGATTCGTGTATCGGACGCGCCGAACGATCCTTCAGCACCTTGACCAAATAATCGACGATTCCCTGTTCGTGCAGGTACGTAACCTTGCTGCTCGCGACTTCGTCAATGTAGGTGACCTTGACGCCGCGATGCAGGAAGCTGGCGGTTTCTAAGCGAGTGCGAATGGTTTCGCTATCGAAATCGACTTTGGGGAAAATTGTGGGATCGGGGCTAAACGTGATCGTGGTTCCGGTGCCACGAACGGCTCCTTTCAACTTTTGCAGTCCCGTCTTGGCAACGCCTCGCTCGAAGATCATCCGGTACTGGGCGCCGTCGCGACGGACCACGGCGGTCAGTTCTTTGGACAACGCGTTGACGACCGACGCACCGACCCCGTGCAACCCGCCTGCGGTTTTGTAGTTCTCGCCGTCAAATTTGCCGCCTGCGTGCAGCACCGTCAGCACCATTTCGAGTGCTGGTTTTTTGGTTTTGGGATGTTTGTCCACGGGGATACCGCGGCCGTTGTCGCTAACGGTCACACTCGAGCCATCTTTGTGCAGTGTGACGGTGATTTCGGTAGCGTGACCGTTCATCGCTTCGTCGACCGAGTTGTCCACGACTTCCCAAATCAAATGGTGAAGTCCGGCCATCCCCACGCCGCCGATGTACATGCCGGGACGTTTGCGAACAGGATCGAGACCTTCGAGGGCAACGATATCCTTCGCACTGTAAGTTTTGGTTGCAGTACTCATATTCAGTTTTCGTCGAACGTTTCAGGTGCAGCGGGTGGAGGAGTTACGATCTCGGCAATCTTGCCGTTCTTTTGAATCTCGGTGCCACGGCCGCCGCGCGAGGTGACGCGGTATTTGGCCGTCGAGATCGTCTTCTTCGCTCCTCGATTGGTTTGAACCGTCATCAGATCCCGATCGCCAGTCGAGGGTTTGAAGCCGAGCAATCGGTCGTCGCTCGACAAGCGGATCAATGTGACTCCCTTGCCCGCACCGGACAAGTAATTGATTTCTTCGGCAGCACAGACCATCGCTCGACAGTTTTCCGAAACGGCGAGGATCACTTCGCTGCCGTGGATCGCCACGACGTCGATGATCGACGCCCCGGGGGCCACCCGAGCAAACCGGCGACCGCTTCGCGTGGACGGTTCGGCAAAACCGGCCAAGCCAAAGCGAAGCGCGAATCCATTGGAACTCGCCGCGAAGGCATGGGTGTGGGGACACAACTCTGGCTTTTTCGGGTCCTCTTGAATGTCGCCAATCACGCGTGGGTCAAACGACATCGCCGCAATGATGTGTTCGCCATCCTTCAGTTTGAACAACTTTTGGATCGGTTCGCCAAACCCCGTCGACGCGGGAATGTCGATCATGCGGGTGGTGTAACAGACACCAAGCGACGAGAAAAATCCTATCGACGAAACCGTGTTACCCGAAACGCAGGTCAGCACTTCGTCGCCCTGACGCAGCCGACTCTTGCTCGGATCGGCAATCTGTTTTTGCCGTTTCACCCAACCGTCTTTGGTCACCATGACGTGGCAATCTTCGGCGACAATAAAGTCTTCGGCGGCGTACTCGATTTCTTCGGCGACGGTGTTGATCTTGGATTGTCGTCTCGCAAACGGGTCTTTGTTGTAAGCGTCAATCAACGATTCAATCTCGGTGCGGACGATCGTCCAGCGTCCCGATTGGTAGTTGTCTTTCGAATCTTCGTCCAGCAGCTTCTTGATCTCATTGGCTCGTTTTCGCTTGTCCTTTAACTCGTTCATGATCAAATCGATCTCGAGCCGGGCCAAACGATATAATTTCAGTTCCAAGATCGCGTCGGTTTGCTCTTCATCAAGCCCCCCTTTGGCTGCGGGAAACCGCTTCATGATTTTCATGGCGGCGTCGGCTTTGCCTTCGGATTTTCGGATGATCCGGATGATCTCGTCCAATGCATCAAAGATCAGTGCGTAGCCTTCGAGAATATGAATCCGCCGCAGCAGCGCGTTCAGTTCGTTCTCGAGCCGCTTGGTTAAAACTTCCAATCGGAAGTGCAAGAAGTGCCAAAGCATCTCCTTGAGTCCCAAGCGATTAGGGGCGCCCACCTCTGGATTTTCGGTGGGACCCAGGCACGTCATGTTGACGTTAAAGTTCTTTTGGAAATCGGTGTGCCGATACAAGTAGGCGAGGACTTTGTTTTCGTCGGCCCCTTTTTTCAACATCAAGTCGACGCGAATCTCGTCCGTTGACAAATCGCGTGCTTCGATCACCAACGGCAACTTGCCCGAGTAGATGATCTCGTTGATCCGCTCGACCAATGCTGACTTGTTTACCCCGAACGGAATCGAGGTGATCTGCAGTACCGGACTGCCTTTGGTTTTTGTGTTCAGCTCGGCGGTGCCACGCAGCTTGATCGTGCCTTGACCGGTGCTGTAGATCTCGCGGAGCTCTTCCTTGGTATTGGTAATCTCGCCGCCGGTGGGAAAGTCGGGGCCTTGCACCGCATCGTTGGCGACGAGTTGGTAGTCTTTGATCTCGGGATCGCGAAGCAGTTTCAGCAGCGCCTGGCAAACCTCTTTCAAGTTGTGTGGCGGAATGTTCGTCGCCATCCCGACGGCGATTCCCGTGGCGCCGTTGACCAACAAGTTCGGTACGCGACTGGGCAAGACAACCGGTTCTTCGCGGCTGCCGTCATAGTTGGGTTTGAAGGCGACCGTGCGGGTGCCCAAGTCGGCCAGCACCTCATTGGCGATCGGTGTCATGCGGCACTCGGTGTACCGCATCGCCGCTGCATTGTCGCCGTCGACGCTGCCGAAGTTTCCGCTGCCGTCGATCAGCGGCATGCGAAGCGAGAACGCTTGCGCCATCCGCACCAAGGCTTCATAGATCGAACTGTCACCGTGGGGATGGTAATTACCCATCACGTCCCCGACGACCTTGGCACATTTTCGGTGCTTCGCGGTCGCGTTGAGACCTTGTTGGTTCATCGTGTACAGGATTCGCCGCTGGACCGGCTTCAGCCCATCACGCACGTCCGGCAACGCCCGGCTGGTGATCACCGACAACGAATAGTTGAGGTACCGTGATTGCGCGGCTTGCCGCAGCGGGATCGACGTCAGCAATTGGTCATCGACCGCGTCAAACAGAGATCCGTTGCTTTCGCCGTTGTTTCTGGAAGTGCCTTTTCGGCTGGATTGCGAAGATGAGTTTCGTTTTTGCCGTTTGGCCACGCCTTGAAGTCCTTTTGGTCAGTCCTGCGGATTTTCGAATCGGAGTTGAATTTCTCTGTTTAACGGCAACCGCCAGCCGTCGGGAAGATCGATCCGGAAGTTCGATCGCTGCTTCTTCTTCGGCATTCTTGCCTAGTCAACCTGCGTAATTTGTACGCTTTACAGCGGATTCGCTCGATAGGGCAATCTCGGAAGATTCTGCACCGGTAAAGGGGTTATAGCGATCAAAGCCATCGCAGCGAAACCGCTGATCACGCGAAGCTGGGCGAGCAAGTGAGCAAAAAATCACGAAGCCAGGGGATTTAGCCCGAATTACAATGACGTAGGAATCTTTCTGGAAATGAGTTGCATTGCCAGACCCCCCATTGGCCCTCGTCGAGTTTGTCCTGGGCTACCGCACGTGAAAATTAGATTGGGTTCGTCGGAGGAACCGTAGGATGAAACGTCAAACCATGCTCGGAATCGCAGCCATGGCGTCACTTGCCATGGTCGCGGTCATGAACCAAACGGCTTCCGCCCAACACTTTGGCCGCGGTGAACGCATCGTCAGCTCCCATGTCGTCAGCGACGAAGTGGTCGGTGGAAATACTCAAGTCGGTGGAAACACTCAATACGCGGGCGATATCGTCAGCAGCGACGGCTACGTCGGTGGGGTGGGGATCCAGCGTCAGTACGGCACTCCTGACCTGTTTTACAACTATTATACCCAGGGCAATGCAAACCGGGCTAACGCTCAAATGTACCTGTCACCTGTGCCGGTACCGCCGAATGTCGGGCATACCTTCTACACGTATCAGCCGTTTTACCCGCAAGAAATGCTTTACGCGCACAAGGATCGATTCCACAACTATTATGACAATGGACGAGGAATGAACCGCACGCGAGCCAGCTATTGGTACCCGCCCGTCAAACAAGCGGCCAGCAATGTTTATTGGAACTATCTGCGGATTCCTCGCTAACGATTTTTGGGGGGCTGCCGAGAAAACACACAGCCCGACACTCGCACCTCCTACTTTTGGGAATGAATCATGATTCAACGACTTGTCCTTGCTGCTGGTTTAGTGGCGACCCTTTGTGGCGCAGTTCAAAGTAATGCGACCGCAGGGGATCCCTACGCCGTGACTCATATTTGGAATCAAAACTTTGCCATGGATCGCCCCTGGCACGGCCCTTACTACCATCAAAACTATGGCCAGCCCTTGGCTCTCGTCGTGCCACCAACCGCCCACATGCGGCAAACCTTGTCGTGGGGCGTCAGCCAAAATTTGATGTATCCCGTGCATCACCAGTACGGACGTAGTGCAAATTATCCTGGTGCCGCAGCCCCCGGCAGCTTCTATGCGACTCCCGGTTGGCCAAGTCACACCGATCAATTTGGCGTCTACTACGTCCGCGGACCTTGGTAGTCAGCAGCCAGAAATTAAAGCATTAAAAAACGGCACGCCCTTTCAGGTGTGCCGTTTTTTCGTGGTCTTTTGATGTTTGATGGAGGCACTAGTGGTGCCAGCACTAGTGGTGCCAGTGACCGGTTTGGTGCCAATCGTAATGCCCCGGTTGGACGTGATAGTGGTTGCCATGACGGATTATTTCCGTGGGATGGTAATCCCAGTGGCTGGTGTCGTGGTAATAGCCGTGACCATGGCCATGACCGTAACCACCATATCGATGCCCACCATAGTACGAGCGGTACGAGCTGCCGTAACGCGGCGTGTAATGTTGATAGTGCCCATGGCCGTATCCACTTCCCCCTAGAGAGATGTGTAGACCCCCAACCCGCAAGAATCCATTGCCGGCTTCCGCAGTTGAGGTGTCCGCAGCAAGGGCAAAACAGGCTGCGATTGCGGGAACCGCGATCCATTTTGTGATTGAAATCATCTTCTTCGAACTCCCCAAAATTGTTTCTCTCTCAAGTCAAACCCCGACTCAAGATCTCATCCGTCTTTAGATGCTACGATCGTGCCGTGAAACATGATCATGAAACTTTTTTGAGCGAGAATTTTTCGGTGTGTCCTAAGTCATTCATTTAAAACACTTTATGCATTGCGTTCGCCGCTAGAAAATCACGGCGTGATCGATGTAAGACCATAGGACTTGCTTGGCGTGTGGTCGTTTTGAGTACAGCGGTGTTGTCGGATTGACGACGCTTTGTTCAGTGGGGGCAATCATCGACGCCCACTTTCTTACAAAGCGGCTGCTTGGGCGGCTTGTTACAATGACTCGCTGACGTGTCTCGCGTCGTTTCCCTTGATCTTTGGGAGATTAATCGGATGGCTATCGCAGCAAATCCAGTGGCGTCACTTCATCACAGCCGGATTGTCTATCGCCGGTTTGCCGTGGTCGCACTTTACGTGATGGCGGGGTGTTCGGGGGCAATGCAAGCTGTCACCCAGACCAATGGGCTGCTAGGCCTGTTGTGTGCTCTGGGGTTTGCCACCTCAGCGACCATGTGGTTTTGGATCGATTCGCATCTGCGGTCGCGGCCACGTCCCTGGAGTCTTCAATTTGTCTTTTTTCTGACTTGGCCGCTGGCGTCGCTGATTTACTTGCTGGCGTCGCGAGGCATCCGCGGACTCGGTTACTGGATACTGCACGCGATCAGTTTGTCATTGACCGTCGTGTTTGCAACCGCTCTCGGTATGCTGGTAGCAATGTTGCTTCCGTAGCAAGGCTGTTTCGGTAGCAATGCGGTATCAGTAGCTTGGCTTGACGCAGCGGGTCAATCGAACTTGTCGACCCAGCGGGTCCAGGTGGCGATCTCTTCTTCGCTCAGCATCGGTTTGGGCAGGGTGCCGAGTCGGGTGCTGCCGGGCATTCCCGGCGTTTGTGCGCGAACGATCAACATGCCGTTGACGTTGACTTCGAATCCAATCATTCGATAGCGACTCTCTTGACCATGCGCGACCGGATCGATTTTGAAGTCATAGCGTCCCAAGGAATGCCAATCGTCACGTTTAACCCCTGCGGTTTCGACGAGGGATAATGCCATCGTTTCTTGGGTGTCCCCCACGGTCAAGCGGCGATTCGTGCGTGCGGGCAGCGCGGTACCACGCGGGACGATTGGCATGATGCGGCGGCGGCCTTGCGGGGCTTCCACGAGAATGCCGATCGTTTGGCTGGTGACCGATTGAGGCGGCATGGCGATGCTGCCACGTCCCGGCAGCTCACTCGCCAAACAAGCCGCTGCGCCTCGAGCGACATCGGTTCGGTCGACTACTTGCACCACGATCTGTTCGTTGAGTCCTCGCAGGATCTCGCTGCGAATCTCATTCAATCGCAAGAGCGGCCCCAGCGTGACGATTCGATCGATCCGTTTTCGCGATAGCGATGCATAGTGGCACGCCGACTTGATTGCTTTACGAACGCCATCGACCAAATCCTCGCACGCCTGCAGCCATTCGGACCGAACCAACGTGACGGTTTGCTCGACGCCGCCAATCTCGAGCGTCACCTTTGTGGTGGGCATCAACATCAATGAGTGCATTGCGGTTTCACAAGCGATTTGCAGACGTGGCGCTTGGGTCGATTTACGGGGGTCGACTCCATGATTTTTTTGGAAGGTGGCCGCTGCCATATCGACCAATCGCTGCATCCACGGCAGCGTGCCGGTGTGCCAATGTCCCGCGGTCGAAATTTGTTTCATACGGCTCGCGTCGCGATGAAATACGGCAGCGTCAGTGCCTTGTCCGGTCAACCCCAGGAACAAAATGTTTTGGTCCGTGCTGGTATCGAGCGAAGTCATCGCCACTTCGCTTCGTGCGGATTCTGCCACGGGCGGCAACAACAGCGACTGGGCCGCCGCGACACTGCGGTCAATCAAACGAACCGTTTTTAGTCCCGCCATTTGCGCCGCCTGCAGGATGCTTTGGCGATGGAGCTGATCGTAGCTGGAGGGAACCGTGATCGCGACCGCGGCAGGCGTGCCTTCGAGATGCCATGCATTTCGCGCAAGTCGTTTTAGCAACAATGCGAGCAGCACTTCGGGAGGACATTTTTGGCCTGCGATCGGCCGTTCGACAAATTGTTTGCCGATATACATGGGCAGACAATGCACCAGACTCTTGGAATGAGTCGCTCGCCGCTTCATCGCCTCGTCACCAAAGAACAATTGGTTCGCATCGCTGCCGATCGACATGCGAAACAACGGGCGTTTTTCGCCTCCGGCGTACAGCGTATTGACCCCGCCCTGTGGCGAAGCTTCGGCGGCGGCAGCATAAAACATCCCCATATCAAACGCCAACACGTTGGCGATATGGGCCGATGTCGATCCGCCCACAAACGTGGAACCTTCCCCGATCGGTTGACGGAGGGCAAATTCAGCTAACCATTGCGGTTCATTGGTTTTGTCTGCGTATTCGCCAAGGTCTTCGATCACTTCGTCAAGCGACGTGTAGCGTGCATGCGGTTTCTTGGCCATCATTCGCCGAAACAGGTTGGCGAACTGCATGTCAACATCGCGACGGACCTGCATTAAATCAGGAATCTCGCCGTGGCGATGCCCATAAACTTGTTCGAGATATTCACCGGTAAACGGGGGTTGGCCGGTCAGCAAGAAATACATCGTCGCGCCGAGCGAATAGATGTCGCTTCGTGAATCGGCGGTGTCCGCGTCCTCGAGCTGCTCGGGCGACATAAAGGACAATGTCCCGACCAAACGCCCTTTCGCTGGGCGTGCATTGACGATGTCTTTAGTGGCCGAGTCTGCTTTTTGCGCTGCGAGCACCGCCGGATGACGCGTGGTCAAGCCTGCGGTGCTAATGCGAGCGAGTCCCAGGTCGAGCACTTTGACCGTGCCGTCCTTGGATCGCATGATGTTGCCCGGTTTGACATCTCGGTGAATGATTCCCGCGCGGTGTGCATGCAGTAGTCCCATCGATGCTTGGCGGATGATCGATGCCGCTTCGCCGACGGACAAGGGACCGCGGGTGGCCACCATATTGGTTAACGTCATTCCATCGACGTACTCCATTGCCAAGTAATGGATACCATGATCCTCGCCCGCATCAAACGCTGCGACGATATTCGGATGCAGCACTCGCGAGGCAGCTCGGATCTCTTCATAGAAGCGATCGACCGCCTGTTGATCCTTCATCAATTGACCGGGCAACATTTTCAGCGCGACGGTCCGCTGCATGCGAACATGTTCGGCTAAAAACACCTGCCCCATGCCGCCGCTGCCGAGTTTTTCCTTGAGGGCATAATCGCCAAGCTGCTCAGGCATCGGCTCCGAATGGTCCTCGGTTACGGTGGCAGCCTTGTGTCCCGAACTGTCAAAAAGAGCGGATCCGGAAAGATCGAGTTCCGAAAAGTCACCGCTCGACTCGCCACCGCCATCACAAGTCGGCGGCTCGTCTACATGAGGAATCAGCTTGGAGGAGGACGGTTCAGGCACGACAAGGTATCTTTGGAGCGAAAGAGTTGCTGGAAAGATCGCGGGGTACCAGCTGCCCTGCACTGGGTGGAGTGTTTATGCTGGGGGGGGAAGCCATATGGCTCATCTATTGAAACGCTAATTCTAGGCGAAGGAACTCATTTTTGTAGACCGATGTGCCTGTATGGATGACCAGAACCGCAGGATTCGGTAGGATTCGTGAGGATTCTGCGGCGTTTCCTCACCAGTTGTGTTGTCACTCCGCCGCGCCAAGGTTTTTGCACCGCTTTCCTGTTTTTTTCCTTCACTTCGCACAACGGAAGTTGATCTCTTGTCTGACCCACAATCGGCTGGCCCTCTTTCCACTCACGCGGGTTCTGACGCTACTGCGGCGGACCGACTATTGCGGATCGCGACGCGTGAGAGCCCGTTGGCGATGTGGCAAGCCGAGCATGTCGCTAGTTTACTTCATTCGGCGGGTTTCGCCACGAAATTGGTACCAATGGTCAGCGGTGGGGATACCGATATGCGTCCGATCGAATCGGGCCGGCAAGTCGGCGTTTTCACCAAGCGAATTCAACAAGCGATTTTGGATGACGAAGCCGATATCGCGGTCCATTCACTAAAAGACCTGCCGACCGAAGTCGATCCGAACCTCGTGCTGGCCGCAGTGCCGCAGCGCGAGGTGGTCCAAGATTGTTTGGTGTCCCATGCGAAGTGGACCATTGCGGCGTTGCCCAAGGGAGCCAAGGTCGGCACCGGCAGCCGTCGGCGTGCGGCACAATTGCGGCATCATCGCCCTGATCTGGATGTCCAACCGATTCGCGGCAACGTACAAACACGGCTCGAAAAGCTGCGAGTGGGCGAATACGACGCGATCATGTTGGCATCGGCTGGTTTGACTCGTTTGCAAATGGACGAGGTGTCACGCGTCGAATTGCCGCTCGATCAGATGTTACCCGCACCCGGCCAAGGGGCGCTCGCGATCGAAGTGCACCGAGATGCCGAAGCGATCCAGAGAATCGTGGGAACATTGAATCATGTTCATTCGCGGGCCACCGTGACGGTCGAGCGAACTTTGTTAGCGTCGCTCAACGGAGGATGTCTGGCACCGATTGCCGCCTACGCCCAAATCAACGATGGCGTGCTTTTGCTCGATGCGGTGGTGTTGTCGACCGATGGAACGCAGCGGTTGGACGAAAGCCGATCGATTGCATTTGATCCCTCGCAATGGGAATCGTGTGCAAAAACGCTCGCTGACCAGGCGAGCGAAAGCTTGGCGAGTCGTGGGGCTCGTGAATTGATTCACGACACGCGAATGTGATCCTCGCTGGCGCTCTGCGGTAAGAAACGCGGACGGTCGCACTACGCGCCCGCGAAACTTGTGGTCGGATCGACAATCGGTTCATCGGTGTGGATTTGATCCGCTTCGATTTCTTCGTCTGCACTTCGCAGTGATCCAAAATACAGCAGGCAGGTGACGGCGATGCCCATGCTGATCACAATCCAAAACGGTTGGTACTCGGGGCCTTGCTCGGTCGTTCGCAAAAAGATCGATGCGCCACCCCAACTGCTTTCGGTGATCCGCTGCAGCGATACCGACAACGCATTGTTGGTGAAGTGAATCAAGATGCCTGGTAAAACGGACCCGGTTCTCAGTGCGATCCATCCCAGCATCAATCCCATCACGGTGGCGGCGATCGATTGCTGTAAAACCCCATGCGAGATCCCAAACAGGATCGCGGTGACGACCACCGCACGCAGTCGGCCACCTTGGCGTTCCAAGCCGCCAAAGATAAAGCCGCGGAAAGCAAGCTCTTCGCAAATTGCTGGTACTAGTGCCATGAGTAACACGACCGAAACCCAGGGGGCGGCGGCGATTTGGTCAGCAAATGGCTTCATCGACGCCATCGCTTGCTCGCTGACCGGGTACATGTGGCTAATCCATGACGCCAACATCACGTAGGTCGGATGCAGCGTACAGCCCAGCAGCACGCCCAACGGCAGCGTCGTCCAGTGCGGCATGCGAATCCGCAGGCTTTTTCGTAGTGATGTCGTCAGCACGGTTGCCATTAGTAGAGTCGGCGCCAGGATCAAACCAAGCTGCGGCATCAGTACTAATTTGCTGATGCCCGAAAACGTCGTCGGCATTTCAGTCACCGCTAGTTTGCCAAAGAACAATGCGACCAGGATCGCAGCACCACAGGCAACCGCTTGACTTGGGGTCGCCGCAATTTGACGGTCACGCCACAGATGCCGGACCCATTGCCGCAGTTCCCATTGCTCGTTGCTGCCGAACAGTACCGATTCATCATCAAATTGTTTCAGCGCCCAACGTGACGCCATCCACAGACATGTGACCGTGACGCCGGCCACCATCGGCAAATGCCAAAGCGCGATTCCGTATTGGCCTTCGACCAACGCACGGACCATCAAAAACATTCCCGTGACGGGAATCAAACTGGTGCCGACCGTCAATGTCGTGCCGGGCAACATCGGTAACATCACTAGCGGCAACGTGACCATCATCAGCGGCATCAAATAGTATTGGCCTTCTTTACTGCTTCGCGCCATCGCAGCGACCGCGAGTGCCAATGCACTAAACAGCGTCGACAACGGCACGAGTGCAACCAGCAACCACAGCATCGGGCCAATCGGCGGCGCCCCGATCGCGCCTGCACCGCCTCCAAAGCTGATTTGTCCGATCACGAACGAGCTGGTCACCAACATGCTACCGGCGTTCAGGATCGCGGTCAGCATACTGAAGGTCGTCACGGCGGCAAGTTTGCCAGCGACAATTTCCGAGCGAAGTGCCGGGCTGCACAATAGCGTCTCCAGCGTGCCACGTTCTTTTTCGCCAGCGACCAAATCGATCGCCGGGTAAAACGCACCCGTCATCGCCCAAATCAACATGATAAACGGCAGCAGTTTGCTCCACAGCGCCGCCTCGCGAGTACTGGCCGGTGCGATATCGATATCGTTGAGCTGGAATAGTTCGAGCGACATCATGTCGATGCCGGATTCTGTCAATCGCTCGTTGATCCAACCCGATCGCCAGGTTCCCAAGATTTTTGCAACGCGTTCGCGGGCAACCATCGATTGATCCGAGGCCACATTGTAGAGCAATTGGATCGCCGCTTCGTCATTCTTTAGTCGCTCTTCGGGCTGCTTGAATTGCGGTGGCACGATGACCACGACATCGAACATCCCGCTACTCACCCAATCTTCGGCTCGCTCGGGAACGCTGCGACGCGAGTTTATGTCGTCCCAAGGATACGTCACCACTTGCAGTGGGTCGTCGGCGGGAACCAGGGTTTCGGCAAAGCAATCTTCGCCGACCAAAGCGGGGACGCCTATCAAATGGTCGGTGCCGATCACACACACACTGGTAGAGTGTTGTTGGGTGAACTGAACCATCTGCAACAGCAGCGTTCCGACCAACGGGTAAAGCAGTACCGGCAAAACCGCGATCGTAAACAACGTTCGGCGGTCTCGCAGTTGGTCTCGCATTTCGCGAGCATAGATCAGCCAGACCGAGGACCAGCGTAATTTATCGGCGTTTGCAGCGGCTTGTCGCTTCTGTTTTGCAGAGAGGTTCATGCGAATGCTCCTGAGATTGCGAGTCCTTGCACGTCCGCGTCCCCTTGTTCATGTCGGCTAAGCAGGTCAAAGAAAACTTCTTCAAAGTCTTCTTGTCCATGGCGTTGGCGTAGGCTTTCCAGTGTGCCGCTGTCGAGGATCCGGCCTTGGTGCATGATCGCAATTCGGTCGCACAGCTTTTCGACCTCGCTCATGATGTGGGTCGAGAAAATCAAACACTTGCCGGCGTCACGCAAATCCCGCACGATCGCCAACAGGTTGCGAGCCACCATGACATCGAGCCCCAGCGTGGCTTCGTCAAAAACCAACACCGGAGGGTTGTGGACCAAGGCGCGGGCGATCGAGACTTTTTGCTTCATGCCGGTCGACATCTTCGCGCCCGGGACATCACGAAAATCGTTCATTCGCAATTGAGTGAATAACGTCTCGAGTCGTTCACGAAGCTCGTCACGAGACATGCCGTGCAAACGACCAAAGTAGCCGACCATTTCCCAGGCGGTCATGCGGTCGTACATCGCGGTGTTGTTGCTGACGAATCCGATGCGTCGCCGCACTTCGGCGGGATCCTGCACGACGTCATGACCGGCGACGTTTGCGATACCCGAGGTCGGGCTCAACACGGTGCTCAAGATGCGAAGCACGGTGGTTTTGCCAGCGCCGTTGGGCCCTAGCAGCCCAAAGATTTCTCCGGGCGCGACCGTGAAGGAAACACGGTCGACGGCGATAAAGCGACCACGATTGAGATCGTCGTAGGTCTTTGTGAGATGTTGTACGTGAATCATGGATGCCCATCTGCCCGGGATCAAATTGCCGTGGTCGGTTGAATCGTCGCGTGACGGTCAACACGGTCATAACGGTTGTTCCTACGGCGACCGCATCCTCAGCGTGGGGCTACCGGACGGGGTCAAAAGCGCATGGAGAAACCGCTACGGAATCGTAGCCCCCGATAGGGCAAAGGACAGCGATTCATGAGCGAACATGGCAAAAACCTGAGCAAAGGAACCCGGGGGGGCGTTAATCCTTCACTCTAAGCCGTACAACCGGACCTGTGATCGAATCGAGGGATTCGATTTCTTGCGTCGCGGCCCGGGCGGCACCCT
>NZ_JBFHFD010000086.1:0-18689 GCF_041583735.1 Novipirellula sp. | reverse complement strand
GCCAAGATCGCAACGCGGAATCTCGCGAAGTGAGAATTACCATGCGGTTTAGTGACGTACGACTCGAAACCGAGCACACCGTGTGGTTTCGCAAACGGCCTGCGGCCGAGACGTTTTGGACCGATCGGTTGGTGCTGCATGAACTCGATCACGTGCAGATTTCAATCGATCCGCGGCTCGAAAAACGGTTTCAAGAATATTTGCGTGCCAACGCGTCGATCACACGGTCATTTAAACGAGATGAAACGGTCGATGAATCGACCATCCATCCGTTGGTCGACGCACATGTAGCGGATCTGTTTTCGCGAATTTCTGACCTCGTCGACATTCGTTACCAGGAGCTCGATCGGTTGACCGACCATGGATTAACGGCGTTTCCCGAGGGATCCTCGCTCGAATCGATCAAAGAATTCTCGTCAAAGCCCTGATTTTTTGCGGCTTTCAGCCGGGTTGGACGAGCCCGCTGCGGAGCACGAACGCTTTTATCTCAGCCATTTTCGTCAGGGGGTTCAGATTCGCGGGTGAATCATGGTAAATTCTTCGGCCTGGGAAGCCGCCGCGTCGTGCGACGGCAACCAAAAAATACCTAATCGCTTAAGCTAGCATCTGATGTCAGTCGACCAATATGCAACCTGCCCCTGCGGCAGCGGGAAAAAAATCAAGTTTTGCAAGTGCAAGGAATCCGTAAGCGAGCTTGATCGCGTGATGAAAATGGTCGAGGGGGGGCAGGTCGTCCCCGCTCTGGATCGTTTGTCGACGATTCTCACGGAACATCCCGATGCGGCTTGGGCTTTGGCCATTCGCGGACGCTTGCTGCTCGATTTACGTGAATATGACTCGCTCGCCGAGAACGCGGACCGATTTATTCGTTTGCAGCCCAGCAACCCATTGGCACTGACCCAGCGTGCTGCGGCTCAGGTTTTCCGCGGCGATGTCAAATCCGCGACCGATTCGATGCTCGAAGCATTGACCGAGAGCGGTCGCGACGTCGACGCGTTTGTCTTGGACGTTTCGTCCGCCGTCGCGTTTTTGCTCGGTCGCCAAGGCGTTTTCTTGACCGCTCGCGTCTATGCCAGCTTGGCAATGATGGCGCAAGGCTACGAAGGCAGCCAGATGTCGGGCTCGTTGCTGCGTCAACTCAACAGCTCGCCGACGTTGAACCAATTGGTCAAGTCGATTCCTCAGCCAATCCAACGGCCTGACGATGCCGATTGGGGCGAACGTTATGACGAAGCCGCCACGCTGCTTCGCAGCAACAAGGTTTTGCTTGCCGAAGCCAAGTTCCAGTCGCTGCGTCGCACGCTGCCCGACGAACCTGCGATCTTGTCCGGCTTGTTGACTTGTGCGATTTGGCGTGGGGATGTTGCCGCCCAAAGCGATTTCCTGAAGAAATTGTCAGCTTGCGAATCGCTTGATTTCGAAGAACGCGTCCAGTTCCGTGCCGTTTCCTGCTTGGTCAATCCCGATGACAAAGACCTTGCTGCGGAATGTTTCCGATTGGATGCCGACATCGAAAGCGCCGAGCCTGTGGAAATGGCAATGATCGCCGATTCGCGATTTGCCCCCTTGCCCGCAGAAATGCTTGCTCAAATGCGTGAGTCCGAGGACGACGTACCGCCACGTGCGGGTTTCCAAGTACTCGACCGCGATCGTCCCGAGGTCGCCGAAGGCTTGCCACCGATCGATCAAATCCCCGAAGCGATCGCGATGGCGTTCGTCTACGGCAAGCAGACCGATCGCTCGGCCCGCGTCGAAATCCACGACGTCACCTCGTCGGTTCTGGATGATGTGCGAGCTCAAATTCAAAAAGCGATTGGCGATTCGGTCCAGCTGAATCAGAAGCCAAGCGATCCGCTGCCGTTCTTGGCCGTCGTGCAGCCGCAAGTCGCCATGGTGCGATTCAAGGCCAGTGCCGTCGAAGCCGACGCGATGCAAGAAGAGCTGACCAACACGCGAATGCCTTTGGCCATTGCCAACGCCAAATGGGGCATCCTCGGAAACGCGTCCTTGGTTGACACCGCAGACGACGATTCGAAATTGCTTGAGCGAACCGTGGTTGTGCGTGTGGCAGAACAGTACGACGCGATCATTTCCAAAGGGGACGAAGTCCTCGGTGAAGTCTATCGACTTGCTAAAATCGAGCCACTGCCGACATTGACGATTGGCGATGACGAGATCGAGACGGTTGCAAACACCGATTTGAACCGGATTGATTCGAGCCAGCTCAACGAAGAGTCCTGCTTGTATCTGTTGCAACGAGCCCAGCAGATCTCGTCAACACCGGCGATTCGTCACTTTGCAAAACGGCTGATCGAAGCCGATTTGCCAGCAGACCAAAAGATGGCAAAGCTGTTGGCCTATTCCACTTTGGTGAATGCGTCGAGCAACGCCAAAGATGCGATCGCGACCATCGACGAAGCAAAGGCGTTTGCCGAAGCCAACGAATTGCCGACCGCGAATCTGTTGCTCAGCGAAGTCAGTTTGCGATTGCAAGCGGGCGATGGCGAAGGGTTCCAAAAAGCGATCGAAACGCTGACGCAGCGTTACGGCAACGAACCCGAAGTGATGGCGCAGCTGCAGCAGATGCTGATTTCGATGGGACTGATTCGCCCCGATGGCAGCCCGCGACGTGGCCCCGCACCCGGCGGTGTCGCTCCGGCAGGTGCCGAACCCGCAGCGGGCGGCATTTGGACTCCCGATGGCGGCGGCGGTGCCTCAGCACCTTCGGCGGATCCCGCTGCCGGTGGCGGCAGCAAATTGTGGGTCCCCGGAATGGATTAATCGTAGGATAGGCTTCCAGTCTGTCGCGGCTTTCGTAGGATAGGCTTCCAGCCTGTCGTGCCTTTCGTGGGATAGGCTTCTAGCCTGTCGTGGCTTTCGCTTCCAGCCTGTCATGCTTTTGGCGATAACGCTCAAAGCTCATTGCACTTTTAAACTGTGTGATCTCAAACCGCTGAATTCCATCGCTGATGAACGCTTCTCGTTTCGAAACCGATGATGACTTGATGCGTCTCGCGCTTGGCTTGGCCGAGCAGGGACGCGGATCGGTTGAACCGAATCCGATGGTGGGTTGTGTCATTGTCCGTGATGACCAAGTGATCGGCCAAGGATATCATCAGTGTTTCGGCGGGCCGCATGCCGAAGTTCATGCACTTCGCGACGCAGGTGATGCTCGCGGTGCAACAGCCTACGTGACGCTTGAACCGTGTTGTCACCACGGCAAGACGCCGCCCTGTTCGGACGCATTGATTTCTGCCGGAGTCCGCCGCGTTGTCGTGGCGATGGCCGATCCGTTTGAACAGGTCGACGGTGGTGGGTTGGCACAATTGAACCGTGCCGGGATTGAAACCCGCGTCGGGGTGCTCGAACAGGAAGCACGAGAACTAAACGCGGCCTACTTGAAACGTTTGCAAACCGGTCGGCCTTTCACGATTGCGAAATGGGCGATGACCGTCGATGGACGAATCGCGACCAGCACGGGACAGAGCCAATGGATTTCAAGCGAAGCCTCACGCGCCGATGTCCATGCTTTGCGTGGCCGTGTCGACGCGATTGCGGTGGGAATGGGAACCGTCATCGCGGATGATCCGATGTTGACCGCGCGGCCGCCAGGCGTTCGCACCGCGACGCGAGTCATTTTTTGTGCCC
Organism: Novipirellula sp.; assembly: GCF_041583735.1. NCBI lineage: Bacteria > Pseudomonadati > Planctomycetota > Planctomycetia > Pirellulales > Pirellulaceae > Novipirellula > Novipirellula sp. Next base: position 15,041 of record NZ_JBFHFD010000086.1, on the reverse strand, counting down.
ATCGATTGCCCACAGCCCGTTCGCGTCTGTTACAATCGGCGTCCGAGGTGCCTGTACTGTTGATCGTCTCGCCGGAGATTGACGCGTCGGAGGTTGCGAAACTGGAACAGCTTGGTGCAAGCGTTTATCGCTGTACAAGTTCCAATCTCGTACACATGATCCATCAATCGCTTGATTTTCTGGGCAGTCAATCGATGACCAACGTAATGATCGAAGGAGGCGGTGAATTGATGGCGAGTTTTTTAACCGCCGACGCGATCGATCAATACGAGGTTTATGTTGGTGCTAAAGTGTTTGGCGGTCGCAGTGCCTTAGGCCCGGTTGCCGGTGACGGGTTCGCAACCGTTGCGGATGCGGCCGCATTGCAATTGGTCCGTCTCCAGCGACTCGGCGACAATGATGTCAAACTGGTTTACCGAAGAATGCCGCGTGATTGATTCTCAACGCTTGTTTTGTTGCACTGGGAACGCGGTTTTTGCCGTAAAAAGAAACGATTCTGAAACAAATTACGACTTTTGGAAAACTCGTCTTGACCGCACTAAAAGCTAACCTCTATTCTTCGCCCATCACTGAGTGACACCCAGCGTGTCGCCCAGAGAAGGCATTAAAGAATCATGACGATTCTGCACTTGGTAACGAAATTATTTGTTGCTGCGGAACACGTCGAAGTTAATTTCACACGGATGTGAACTTGCGTCGGCGACTATGATTTTGCAATGTTGAGTTCGTCCAGTTGATACAAGGATGTATCTACTGAGTCGAACCCCCAATCCACCGGCTCCCGGAACTGAAGCGCGTTGTCCTCCGCCCCCCTAGGATTACGTACTTTCCGGGAGCTTTTTTTATGCGCCGACCGAATCCAAGTTGGCAGAGGGGGAATCGGTTGAGGGAATCAATCGGTTGAGTCAGAGTTGATCCAGTAGTCGATTGCGATTCGGTTCGAAGGAAATGCCATCTGGTCGAACAGTGGCGAGTCCTTGTCGACATAGCGGAACTCGGTCAATTCCGAGGTCTGCAAGGCAATCTCCGCAGCGTTGCTGACCTTGCAAACAAAGAACGTGTCGATCACCGCCACAATGATTCCGCCGTAGTGATAATCATTCGGATGCGACATCAAGAATTCGTAGCTCGAAACTTTTAATCGAGTCTCCTCAAAGACTTCTCTTGCGAGCGCCTGCTCAATCGTTTCACTGCGGTCCACGAACCCGCCCGGCAAACCCCATTTGCCGCGTTCCGGGTCGCGGGCTCGCCGTACTAGCAGCAATTGATTGTGCTCGTTGGTGACCAACGCTCCGACAGCGCCGCAGGGGCCAAAGAAATTTGCAAACCCACACGCGTCGCAGCGAAACGGAATGCTGCCGAGGTTGGCGTTGGGGGTGCCACAGTTAGGGCAAAAGCGATGTGCAAATTCGATGGCGACTTCGGTCATTCGTTTTAGCTTGGCAGTGTTTTTTGGGGCGTGGCAGCGAACGGTATTATTCCGGGTCGGACTCAGCGAGAGGCAGATCAAACGTGCTGCCCGCGAACTGTGCCGCTCGTAGAATACCGCAACTGTCGAACGATTTGCTGAGATGCTGCAGTGCATCGAGCGATTCAATCGCACCGAGCCCCAGCGATTCCGCAACCTCGGATCCAAGTCTGCTGTGCAGCAGTAGCCGGTATTCACTGCCGACACGTTGGATCGCATCGGCAATCGCGATCGAATCGTCCCAGATCGTAAAACCGTCCTCGGATTGGCCCAGCAGTGAGCGTTGCGCGAGGGTGTCGCTGCTACCCTCGTCACGATTGTCCCCGTTGTCGTTGGCCCCCTCGTCGTTGTCCTCTTCGATTTCCTCAAGATCTCGATCGCTGCTCAGTCGCAACACCAATCGATCACTCGGTGAATCCTCAATTTCGCTCCACAGCACGATGGTGCCACCAGGCATCGTGTGGGTGGCAGCGGCGGCGAGAGCACGGGCCAAATTAGCCCACGAGTTCTGTTGCTTTGTTCCTTCGAGCGTCGCGATCACCAAGGGAGCGGACGGAGGAAAGGCATCGTCGCTGTGGCGAGGTCGTTCGAACCAGCGACGAGTTGCTTCGGGAGTGCCGGCAAAAACGCCGCCGACATCGCCATCGGGATTCGCCGCCACCGCCAACATCACTTGGACCCCCAGCATCCAGCCAACGTGAGACTCGTTTGTTGTCTTGTTCTTTGACGGCGGTTGTTGCAACGATTTCTGATGCCGCAAACGAGTGTTGGAATCGGCCAGCATCGGATAGACGCCACTCAGCTCATGATCGCCCACCGCATCACCCGGCCGAGCCGCCAGTATTGGCAAGACGAGATCGGCATCGGCAAGAAAGCGGTTCAAGTAGATCGGGTCGGCATCGATGTCGGCCCCGAGATAACGCAGCAAGTCACGTTTCTGAGAATCATGGCGAATCACATGGGCGATCGTCTCGAATTCACTTTCGAGTTGTTGCAGGATTTCATCACTGGTTTCATCCCACAGCACGATGTCGATCGTTTCCGCATCGGCCTCTTCGATCTCCAGCAGCACGCCACGAATGACATTGCACAGATCGGGCACGTTGGGGTCGACCGCTAACGCGATTTGGTCGCCCGGAGCGATTGCGGCGGTCAGCGGAGGGAAATCGGCGGGGGCACGAAGCGCGTTGCGAGTCGCCTTGGCGACATCGCCCACACGCTGGCTAAAACCGGTTTCGTATTGCCAAACTTCATTGGACGCGACTTTGTCGGCGACCTGGGCGGCGTTGGTAGATGGATTCAATGCAGCGTTCTCTGCCAGCGGGGGATTGCGATGGGCAACCCTGTCGTCGCCCCAAAGTAACCAACAACGACGGAATCGCCGCGTGATCTGCATGTATTCTCTTGAAAACCGCGTCGCTTGCCAGCACCCACCGGTGGCAACAAAGAACGTTAACCTTGTTGCCAACCTAACGGTGGATCGGATTTGTCGAGAACGCCGGCCATTATGTTGCTGAAACGTCAGCCAATGGGGCGGTCGCCCGTTCAGCGGGTCGCGAAATAGGCTTCGACATCAACGCACCGCGAAGCCACGTTTGGAGTGGGCGTTCGAAATAGTGAAACGTGAGCCATGAACCTGGAATCAGAATCGCAAGGTAGGTCAAAAGTGTTGCCGGGTGATAGAAAATCCCCGAATCAAATCCCAGCTCGATCGCAGTGATCACGAAGACAAGCTGTAGCGGAAAATGCAGCAGGTAAGTCGAGTAAGTTATGTCCCCGATCCAGGCGAGCGGCTGAAATAGTTTGCTGAATCGAATCTCCGTCACGATCAGTGTCAGGATGGTCAAGGGAAACACGGGCGTTCGAAACACGAACTTTCCTGTTATCGAAAAGCCAACCCAAACAAGCAGCGTCGCGACGTACAAGACCACGTCGCTGCGATTCGTTCGCCGTTTCAAATATTGCATCGAGCCATAGTACGTCAGCCCCCCAAGAAAAAATGCACCGACCGGTTCCGCCCAACGCCCGCCAAGATGAAGACGTTCAAGCAGCAACGCAATCGCTGCGATTCCAAGCGTCTTTCGCCAAGTGGTGTGACCCAAGTAAGCGACAAGAAAGAAGATCGCGTACAGCCCGAGTTCCAGCGAAACCGACCATGTCGGAGCGTTGTAGGAATAGCCGCTTTCGAATCCCCAGTAGGAAATCCCAATCAGATGTAGCCCAAAGTGATAGCCGTCGTTAAAGGAATAGGCAAAATCACTTTCCCAGTGCTCGCGGCAATACCACTGCAGCAACGCAACGATCAGCAGCGTTGCCAAATGCAAAGGATAAAGTCGAGCAAATCGCAGGACTGCAAATTTCTGAAGCGAACAACGACGCTGGGAAATCGAATCACTGTAGAGCCAGAAAAAGACGAAACCCGAAAGCACAAAGAAGAACATGACGGCTCGATAGCCATGCTCATAGAAGCCGCTAAACCAGCTGTACAGCGGCTGCGACGCTGCATCGAACGCCGCCAAGTTGTTGTCGTGGCTCAGCGGGTTCACGTCCATAAAGAAATGTTGCCAATGCCAAAAGACCACTGCGAGTGCTGCGATTCCGCGAGCAACATCCAAGCTTCGAAGACGGTCTGGCATGTTGATCGTTCCACTCAGTCATCAGGCAAATTGGCGTAAAGCAAATTGGCATCACCCCGCACGCTCGCATAACACGCTTCCTCCAGGGCCATTTCTGCAAGATCGTCCTGGCGAGGGGGGGAATGTGAGAAAAAATTTGCCTCCAAGTCGTCCCGCGTCTTCGCCCGGCGTTGCTTCGCGGGAAAACCTCCCTTTGCTTCACCCGCAAGCCGCTGGGAATTTGGTTCGTCCGCAACGAAATCGCGGATGCAGCTGCGATTGTGACCAACCGCTCCGTTTTCGTAATCTAACGAGATAAACCGTCTGTCCGTGCCGTTGTTGTACCGTGCTGTTGTCATACGCATTTTTGCTTGCAAATCGAGGATCCCCATGAAGCGAATTCTTCTTTGTTTGTCGCTTCTCGGTGGATCGCTGTTTGCCGGTTTGATCGCGGGATGTGATTCAGCGGACGATGGCGTGAGCGCGACCTCGACCGACGACGCCGGCACCCGTTCGGTCCGCACGGTTGCGTACCAGGAAATGAAGCCGCGTGATTATTTGCAAGCCATTTTTTCTCGCTACCACGCAGCGGGCTCTTACCGCGACGAAGGCCTCGTCCGGCTGACCGTCCCACCGACCTCGGATACCCAATCCGAAACCAAGGTCGCTCCGCTGAGCGTTTGGACGAACCACGATACGGTCTATTTGCAAGCATACGACACGCGGTTGTGGTCCGATTCCGAAGGGGTGACGGCGTGGGTCGTTGATCCGTCGACTCGCAATTTTGATTCACAAGTCTTACGAGCACCGCCGATCGGCCGCCGACCTGAATTGAAACAATTGCTTACCGATCCGATTCTGGTCGAACAAGTCGCCGCCGGATTGGCGGGGCCGCCGCCTCAATTGGAATGGTTGTTCGCCGAAGAGCCGATGAAGCAGTTGTTTCTCGAGGAGCACCAGTTTGCCTTTGGCCAGCAACAGACGATCGAGCAAACGCAATGTCAAGAAATCCAAGTCCAGGCGGGAGATCAGCAGTACGGTTTTTGGGTCGATATCCACAGTGGATTGATCCGGCAAGTCGATTTGCCGTCGATTCCCGTATCGGCCACTGCGGATCCGTCGGCACCGTCGATTCGATTGACGCTGGAATTGCGAGCAGCATCGTTTGATGTTCCCACCACGACTCCGAAAGCCGATTCGTTACCGGAGAACCCCAAGTTTGTCGGTCATTTTGTACCGCTGCCTCCTTCGCCACCCCCGGCGATTCTAGGGACACGGATTGATCGCGTCGACTTGACCACCTCGGGCCGCAAACCATTTCAATTTTCGGCCAGCCGGTCCGAAATGAAACCCGCCGTGACGGCAATGCTCTGTTTTGCCGATGACGTGAATGCACTGAATTCCGCAGTCGTGCTTCAGCAGTGGAGCCAGCAGTTGCCTGCGGCATTGGCGGACCCGACGCGAGTCGTGCTGTTGCTGCATGACGCTGTCTCACTGCGAGAGGAGGTTAAACAGTGGCTGCGAGAATCGATCACGCTGCCGCTGATATGGGATCCAAAAAACGAATTAGCTAGCAAGTTTGCGATTGCCCCTGGCACCTTGTTGCTCGTCGATTCCTCGGCCCGCATTGTCTGGATCCAGCCTGGGGTGACGCCGCAATCGCTTCCATCGCTCGGGGCGATTGTCAGTGATATCAGCGGTGGGGTCGATATTCCGCAGCGGATGAAGGAGCAACATGAACGCGATCAGGCGGCTTACCGCAGCGTTTTACGCGACGAATACAGTGATTTGGTGAAGCAGGGACTCGTTCGCACGTCCACGAAATGACCTTGCTTCGAAAAGCCGTCTGTCACGACAATCATCAGCCCCGCAGCCTCCTTGATTCTGGTGATTTTGACATGCAATCTGGCGACCCAAACGATCTTCCCAATCCTTTTGCACTTCATCTCAATGGATCCGTGAAACGGTCGGGCAAATCAGGTTCTGGGGGCCACGCATTCAAAACGTCGCTAAAATTCTTTTTGATCGTTGCGGTTCTGTTCGGCGGCACGTTGGCGGTGGGCCGATACAGCAAACAGTGGATCGTTTCGCATTTGATGCGAGGTTTTGAGGATCTCGGTGTCGCTGAAAAACAGCAGCGGTTGGTTCAAATCTCCGAACTCGGATCGCCTGCGATCGGGTTGATGGTCCGTGCGTTGAACGACGAATCGGCCGAAGTGGCGCGGACCGCTTATGAATTACTCCGCGAATCTCAAAATTCATGGACCTCGCTCGAATGGGATGCCGCCCGTCAACACCACCACACGATGGTGACCTCGATGGATTCGATCGCCGCATCGCTTCCCGAGGACCGCACCGGATGGACCACGGGGCTGCTGCAACAAACGATCATGGAATCGGTCCAGAAAGATGACAGTGAATCCAAGTCACTTTACAACTTGGCCACCACCACATTGTCAAAAATGTCGCTCACCGAAGGTGCCGTGCCTGGTGTGATCGACAACGATCCGCTCGTTCCAGGACAACCGGTTCGTTTGGCGGTTCGCAGCAAACCGCTGCCCGTTGCCGATGCCGACGCGCTGGATACTTGGACCGATTGGCCGCTTGCCAAGCCGGCCATCATTTCGTCGGGGGGATCGGGGCAAAACGATCCAGCCAATACATCCTCCAATTCGGGGAATGCACCGGCAACCGTTTCCAATCCCAGCGATGGCGAACCCTCGGCATCGGTTTACCGCTCTTCCGCTACCCTGCTGAAACCTGTCTCGCCAAACGAAGCGATCGACTTGAAGGATGTGCATGACGCGGCAGCACAGTCGCAATCGATTGCAGCCTCTTCTTCACCTGGCTCATCCGCTAGCCCATCCGCAGTCGGCGATCCAGTGGGGACGGCGGTGGGTGAAGTGATGCCGACCAGTTATTTAACTCAGTCGCCGCTGGAAACGTACGCCACCGAGTCGGTCATCTATTGGCTCGCCAGCGACGAAGCGGTGCTGCGGGATCGAGCCAAAAGCGAATTGATTCGTCGTGGTTTTTCGCAAGCTCAACTTCAAATCGCGACGCATGTTGTTTCTGCCGATGTCGGATCGCGTCTTGAATTGGTCGACACGATATCACGATCCAATATCGACGACCCGCGGCCTTGGTTGACGATGTTATTGAACGATGACAATCGCGAGGTGCGTTTGCGAACGATTTCGGTGATTGCCACCATGAAGGATGCAGCCATGAACCAGAAGTTGCGATCACGGTTGGCCGACGAGCGTGACCCGATCGTCACCTCCAAGATTCGCAGTGCGTTACAATTAAGGTAACGCGGACTTTCCCGGTATGCCGCGAATGCTACGAACGCAGGAGCGATCCCTTGATGCGTCCACTAAAACACGGCAGCGTGGAACTTGTCTTAGGCAATATCGTTGATCAGGACACCGATGCCATTGTCAACGCAGCAAACACCTCGCTTGCCGGTGGCGGCGGCGTGGATGGTGCGATTCATCGTGCTGCTGGTCCGACGCTCAAACAGCTGTGTCTAAAACTGCCCGAGGATGAACGGGGCCGCCGTTGCCAGACCGGTCATGTTCAAGTTACGGCGGCGGGGAATTTGCCGGCAAAGTTTGTGATTCACGCGGTGGGGCCGTTCTACAACGAGCGTTACGCCGAGAAATGCCATGCACAGCTTCGTCAGGTCCACACGCTGGCTCTGCAAGCCGCGGTGCAACATGGCTGTGATTCCGTCGCCTTTCCCGCAATTTCAACTGGGGCTTATCGATTTCCGATCGTCGAGGCGGCGCGAATCGCGGTTGACGTGGTGGCATCGTTCCTGCAAACGCCGCCCGCGATCTCGCTGGTTCGCTTCGTGCTATTTAAGCAAACCCAATACGACGTTTTTGCCGAGACGCTGGCAAACTGGTCGCCAGCGGGTTGAGCAATTTGCCCGATTCGCAAAATGAAGACATCCGATTTTGTGTCGTGTAGACTGGAGGTCCGAAAACCGGTGTTCCCTCGTACGAGTCTCGTTCTCATGCTGCTGTTCTCTCGCAATGTTGTCATCCTCGCCCTCGTGATGGGCTTCGCAGTCGCCTTCTCTGCCAACCTTGGCTTGGCTCAAACCGCCGAAATGCGGCGGGCGATGAAACAGCAGCAAGAATTTCAGAAACGTTTACAGCAACAACGAAAAGAGGCCGCCGAGAACTCGCCCACACTGCCCACGGACCCCCAGTTGATGGGGCTGCACAAAGAGTTCATTACCAAAGCCGAGAAATTAGCTGCCGACTACGAAAAGAAAAAACAGACCGCCGAAGCTCGCCAAGTTTACGAAGCGATTGTGCGGTTGGTCCCCAAATATCAACCGGCCGAAGAGGGGCTCAGCCGGATGATCGCCGCCCAATCGGTGCAAGATCGCAAATTGACCGAAGTCGTCGCCAACCGCGGTTGGCAAGATTCCGGAGTCACGCTGGTTCAGGGAATGCCCGTCCACATGGAAGTCAAAGGGAGCTGGAAAGTGGTGGTCGAAACCGACGCCAAAGGGGTAGAGATTCCCAATGAGATTAAACCCAAAAGCAACGACATTAAACTCGGGACGCTGATCGGTGTGATCGCAACGTCGCCGTCAGAATTGGATACTGAAAAACCGTTTGTGGTCGCCAAACAACTCGATTTCATTAACAAAAAAACCGGCCGATTGTTTTTGAAAATGTTTGATATCGACCCCACTGATAACGAGGGAAAAATCCACGTGCTGATTCAAAGCACCTTTCCCTAACCTAGCGTGGTTTTCGCTTGTGAATCCCCAAACCAAGCTGTTGTAAATGGGCGAGCAATTCCGGTCGGTCCTCGTAACGCTGGACCACGCGAGCGAGATTCTTTTTCCAACTGGCAAAACTCGGCGGTTGCCCTTCCTGGTAACAAGACCATAGCCGCTCGCTCAACTCGGTGTTTAAGTCCGATGCCATCAGCGTACAAATTGCTTCGTGTACCCGTTCTCGCTCGGTCAATGCATAGTCGGCATCGCCTTCGGATACCATGTGCCAGTAACTGAGGAAGTCATTGCGTTGCCGCGGAGGAAGGTCGTGGACGATCTCGTCGATCACGTCCGCATCGGCGACGGTGCCGCGATCCAGTTGCGGCCAAGCATCATCGCCGCGAACTGCGATCTCGATGCCATCATCGTCCAAAATTCGGTCGTTGAAGATCAGCCAACCTTGCTTGTAAACCGCATCCTGCAATGCGTTTTGCACCGGGCGACATGAGGGTTCATAGCGAAGCAAAGTCCCAGGATCGACTTTGGCCAGGCAATCGGCAATGAATTTGGTGAATCGTTCCCAGCGGATCAAATCGCAGCCGGAGCGTGGATTCGACGTTGCCGATCTGAGCAAACTTAATGCCGCATCAAGAGTTTTGCTCAAGTGGACGCGGTTGCCTTCGCACGGAGCGTAGGTCAACACATTGGCGGCGAGTTCGGCGGCATCGATAGGTTGCCCCTGCGGCGAGTGAACAAAACGAATCACGCAATCAATGGCGGCGGTGACGACGCGGTGATCGATCCAGTATGACCATTGCGGTTCCTCAGCCAGACGGAAGTGTTGGTTGAGCACGCCCGTTAATTTGACCTCCGTTAATTTGCCCTCGGTGTGCTTGAGTGCCGACAACATCAATTCACTTAAGAAATCACGGATGCGTTGCCGGTCCGCCATCGTCCGGCCCGCACCCGTGTCACAATAGGCTTGTAACCGCAGTGATTGCAGTGTGCTGGACGGGTCTATTTTGATTTGCGTTTCGAGCCAATCGAGGTCGAGAGGGATTTGTCGCGTGATCGCCAGACGCAAGAGCGACGATTGCAAACGCGGAGATTGCGTGACATCAATCTGGTTGACCAGGGACTCGGCGAGCGCACGGTCGGCGGAGTGCATCGAGATCTCGATCGCTTTGACGCGTAAATCGTCCGGCAAACTGCGAACCAAGGCAATTTCCATCACCACGTTTGCCCCTTGATCGACGGGGTGACCCGCGAGCGTTTCGATGCAATGTTTTACGTCCGGGTGGTCCTGCGGCAGCATCGCCAGACGGCGTACCCATTGATCGCGTTGGACGGGAAGAAGCATCCCGGTGCATGCGACACAGCAATGTTCCATCGTCGATGAATCTAGGTTGGAATCCGGTGCAACCGAGGGGGGGCCTGCGAGCGATGATGCATTGGCCATGCCAACGCTGTCGGGAATCAGCCGGCGAATCAGTCGCAGGACAAATTCGTCCAAATCATCATGGGAAGCTGCTTTCCACTGCAAGAACGTCGGATCCAGCGATGCCAACGTCTCGACGTACAACCGCGTCACACTCGGGTCGCTACACTGCTGTGTCAAACGCCACAGTTTGTTGCGGATGGGGGCGATCGTTCGAGACCATTCGATCCTTGTGTAATCGCTTTGATGTGTGTGCCGCTGCGCGTCTCGCGAGACAGCAGCGAGCTTGGCCAAACGTAGCAAGATTTGATGAAACAAATCACCATGCCGCAGCCAGTGTTTGGTCCTTTCCAGACAAATGTTACGAAAGCGTTCGCTCAGTACGGCGGCGTGATACAAAACCTCCGTGCGGTGTTTGGATTGGATCGCATGATCAAATAGCGAGGTGTGGGCATCGACGTCGTCCATCTCTGCGATCTGCAGCGCCGCAAAGTATGTTGGAAACGCGGAATCGGAAAAATGGTATTCATCGATCATGGCATTGCCTCGATCCAGCAGACGGCTTTCCAATATCGCCGACTCCGAAACGCCGAACGAGGCGGTTGCCCGTTGCAATTCTGTTTCGTGGAATGGGTCGCGTAGACGCTGGTGTCCAAATCGCCGGTTGTACGAAAATCGGCTTAACGCTTGCAAATGTTGCTGCGTGATGCCCTCCGTTGCATTTCCTGAAAATTGCGGGCGTTTTCGCATCCAAGCGACAAGCTGTGTGATCACTTTGGTCGATTGTAATGCGCCATCGAAGTGGTCGGCATCGAGCAGGACATGCACCATTTGGCCCAGAAACAGCGGATGCTGGGCCAAGGTTTGCAAATCATCCGAGGCACGGATTTGATCGACGATCTGTTTGGCATCGCCGCGACGATCGTGGGATTTTCGATAGCGGCTGCGAACAAGATTGTGGGCCAAATCGATCATCGAATGCGGTGTCAGTTTGCCGATGTGATAAAAATCGACGTGGTCTCGGTCCCGCAGCGATTGCGGCAATCCCGCCGGGCGTGATGTGATCAGCGTCACGAAGTGGTCGGATTCGCGTTCCAATTGCTCTCGCACGTTGTCCCGTTGGGCTGCGGGCACCTCGTCCCATCCGTCGCACAGCAATAGCACACGGTTTCGATCATGCGAGACATGGCGAAGCCACTGCGAAGCTGCGTTTGCATCGACGTCGCGATTGTCGAGCGAAGCAAAGAAAAACTGTAACGGAGTGAGCTCGGGTTGCTCGGCAATCGCTTTGGCATAATCCTTTAGCATGACGACGATGGGGACGTCAAAGTCACCGATGCCGGATTCTGCAATCGTGTGTGCCAACCATTGAATCAGCGTCGACTTGCCGCTGCCGGGGCCACCCACAATAACGCAGCGATCAAGCGTGCGTGATACGATGGTACGAACATCGTACGTCGATTCGATGATATTGCGGTGCTTCGCTGCGCACGTTGATGACGCGATCCGCGTCGGTTCCGACGAACATTTCGCATCAAGGGCTTCCTCATTTTTATCGATCCGATCTTCGTACAGTTCAAGTTCCACGAACATCTCGTCGATCGGCACCGGTTTGTCCCCCGGGACTACTGATGGAATGTGGGTCCAGCACTGTTTGCGATACAGATGTTCAAACCAAGTTTGAAGTCCATAGACACAGTGTTGTTCGGACTCCGCAGCACCATGGACGCCGCCGGTGCAGTGGGCTGATTTCGAACGATGCACCGCCGCGGGACGGTGGACCGAGGATGGGAATGGACCGGTGGTGTCGTGACCGTGGGACGGGGAAGTGCTGCGTGTCGATGGGGGGGATTGAGCGGTCGAAACTGCGGTGGCCAGAAAGCGAGGAATCGCGGCGGCAGGACGTTTGCGTTCTCGCAACCAATTCCGTGTGACGGTTCGCAATTCATCCAGGCTGACGCGTTGACGGTCAGAAAAATGCTCGCACCACATCTCCGCGATCGACTTCATTTCCGACCGACAGCGGCGGGGAATAATGTCCAACAGGACGGCAAGAGACTCGACCCGATGACAAAGATGGGAATCCCCATCGTTGCTGCGTCGCGGCGAATTCTCGCAGGCCAGCGGTTGCCAGAGCGATCTCTCGGCGATGGACTCGGCGGCGCCACCCGCCTCGGCGTTGGCAAGTAAAGCGAATGCCTTTTTCAGCGGTGCAGGAGCATCGATCATCTTTGCCTCCATGACTTATGAATTCAAAAGCAGCAGGGCTGGGCGGAAAATCTTGGCGACTCGTCCTTGTCGTACGCATCGATCGGGCCGCGAGACGTCCCCCTCAAGGTCTGTCTCATCGGATGGATCCCATCTGGATGCCCGTCGTCATGCCAATGTTCGCTTCCCTTAACCGGCGGGGAGCAAAGATCGCGTTGCGATTGGTGGATTGCTGACGTTGGATAGGGGGCAATGAAGGTGTTTTGGAAGGGAAGGTCCCGTTAGTCCGGCTTTTACGGAGTTTTGGGGACCGGTGATGGATTTTTCATTTGGGAACTTTTTCGTTGTTGGTAAGCTAGGAAGACTGGAACGCCAGCGAGAGGGCGGAGAATCGTTAATGGCGTTTAAGAAGAGTCCCTAAAGGCGTTAAAAACGCTTGAAACTAGCGAAAGCACCCGAATTCACGTGATTTGCAATCGATACGGTGTGGCTGTTAAATGGGGAAAGCCGCGACTTGAGGCGATGCCCCAGCGGTCCGTTTTTCCAGACCCGCCTCAAGTCTCCGACTCGCCGAACGCTGCAGATTAGAATAATATCGATATTGCCGTGCGCAATATTGGCGCAAAGTGGTCAAGTCGGTTGTCAATTTCAGTTTATTCCGCACACGAGCGAGTACCGTGAAATGCCCAAAGGCAGCATCAAAATCAGTCAGACACGAAAAGAACTTGGGCTCTCTCAACTCCAGCTTGCCGTCCAGGCGGGAGTTGCGGTTCGGACCTTGCAGTTCGCCGAAGCAGGCAAACGCCATTTGTCTGCAAAAATGCTCCGCCGGATCGCCGATGCCTTGTCGTTGCCCTACGAGGATGTGATCAGTGATACCTCGCAGCGCGATGATCAATTTGACGCTTGGCCCTGGTCATTGTCGCAATTCATTCAGAGCAAAACGGTACCTAGTGACGAAGCGTTTTGTGAAAACGAAGCGGACGCCTGCGGTGTGTTCCAGCGGATGCGAGAAAGTTGGCGAATGCACCTCGACGGTTCCGATCCGACCGAGGATGACCGGTTGTTTATCGCTGCGGACAAGAAGTTAAACGAACGCTACGTTCGTTACGAAGATCGCTATCTGGCGCTGTGGCGACGCCATCCGCAAACGATCCTTTTGGCAGCGGCGGATGGAAAGCGATATGGCGCTAGCGTGGTGTTGCCGGTGACCGATTCGGCCTATGAACGATTGCGTGATGGAGTCATCTCGTTTATGGACATCGGCCCAGATGACATTTTGGACGAGAGCCAGAACTTGGTGCTCGATTCCGCAGTCGAATTCAAAGATGTCGGAGGTTCGGCATGGTACAAGGTGACCGACAGTCTCAGCTACGCTGTGTTCTGCCAAATCGCGATGTTGTCGATCGATCCGATGGCCGAAGATTTTCGTATGGTCTCCTTTGGCGCAAGTCCTACCAATATTCGCCGACTCAAATCGATTGGATTCCAAGAATGCGGCACCACGATGCCCGAGTTTGATTTTCCTATCTGTGAATTCGCGCAAGAGCATAGTGACGAGTCGGACGACACCTACACCCGTGTCTCCACCACCTCTCACTACGCTCATCTATTTCATCGTGTTGTCGGATCACGTTTCCGATCGGTGACGCGGCGACGTGTGATCACCAATTCGCTGCGTGCGTTTCAGCGAATCGTCAAACCCGTATGCGATGATAACGTATCTGATTCGGTCTGTTCCGTGGCGTGACGTTGGTGTCGACCGTGCGGTTCCATTTCGGTTTGCACTGCATGGAACCGGCGTGTTGTTCCCAGAACCGGAAATAGCGTAGCTCGTTCTTAGCCTCTTCGCTCTCGATCCATTCTCGCAATTGGTAATTCACCGCAGTCGCGTCGGCCGCCAGATAGCCGGTGCGACGGTTCCAATCTTCCGATGACCATGACTCGAGTTCGTCTCGCACTTGCGGACACATCCGCCCGTGACCACTTTGGATTAACCATTCGCCATCGATTTGATCGGCGTAATCTTCGGTGACGATGCCGCGTCCATTTTCGTGATGCAGGGCAAGGTGACAGTTCGTCCCCACCACCGAAGCGACGACCTCGGTTGCCACTTTGTGAAAGCGAGGATGTCCCGATTCAAAACGCTCCATGGCAGCAAAACAGGTGTGCCCTATCTCCGCCACGCCGTAGCAGTGCAGGTACTCGATCTGGCAGTCGTGTTGCTGTAGTTGGTTTGAAATAAACCGCTCCAACGAGAGTGGGAAATAGTAGCCGCCCGCCGCCCACAAAATCCGCTCGGGGACTTCCATTTGATTGCGAATCATCCGCAGTAACAGGTCGACACCGGCCAACGGTTGGGCCGCCATCACCACGGTTCGTTTTTCCAGTGCAGCGAGTCGCATGGCGCGAATGAACGTCGGTGGATGCAGGTAGGTGTCTACCAGCGGTGCAAAGCCAGCTAAACCTAACGCGGCCGGATAGGCGCTGATGATGAGTGCCTCGGGGTGCAGCATGGTGGAAAGTTTGGGAAACGAAGCCAGCAACTGAGGCAATCGCTGATTGTCCGAT
>NZ_JBFHFD010000085.1:0-19118 GCF_041583735.1 Novipirellula sp. | reverse complement strand
GATCACCTGGGTGCGCCGAACCGAACTGGGCGACGATCCCGCAGGTGATCCAGCGCCGCGAATCACCGGATCGCTCAATACACTCGATTTCGTGCGAGCGATGGTTGCCGCTGGCGCCGATGTCAATTTGCAGCTGAAAAACGGAACACCCCGAGGCGCCCGGCTGAATCCTAAAGGGGCGACGCCGTTTTTTCTGGCGTCGCGGGGCGCCGATCTTCCCTTGATGGAACTGCTGCTTGAACTCGGTGCTGACCCCTCCATCATGAACGCCGATGGGACGACCGCATTGATGGCCGCCGCAGGAGTGGGCGTGATCGCGGTGGGGGAAGAACCGGGGACCCCCGAAGAAGTCAACTTGGCGATCCGCAAGTTGGCGGAGTTGGGGCTCGATCCCAACGTCGTCGATCGCAAAGGCGAAACCGCGATGCATGGTGCAGCGCTGAGGACGTTTCCCAGCACTGTCGCGGTGTTGGCGGAAGTCGGAGCCGATCCGGCGATTTGGAATAAGGAAAACAAACGTGGCTGGACGCCTCATGAAATCGCCGCCGGCCAACGACCGGGCAGCGTCAAACCGTCGCCGCCGACGATTGCGGCACTCGATGCGGCTTTGAAAGTCCAACGCGTCTCGAAACCAAATATCATCGTGATTCTTGTCGATGACATGGGCTACGGTGACCCAGGCTGCTTCAATTCAAACTCGAAAATCCCAACGCCCAACATCGATCGGATCGCTCGTGACGGCATGCGTTTTACCGACGCTCATGCACCGGGACCGCTGTGTCACATGTCCCGTTACGGTTTGATGACGGGGCAATACCCGTTTCGTATTGATGTGAGCGTATGGCCCCGCAAACCCTTGATCCAACAGGATCAAGTGACGATCGCTTCACTGGCTCAATCCGCTGGCTATCGCACCGCGATGGTGGGCAAATGGCATTTGGGGTTCAACGAAGAAGGGTATGACAAACCGCTGCGAGGCGGTCCTGTGGACCGTGGGTTTGACGAATTTTTTGGAATTCGTGCGTCAACCGATATTCCGCCCTACTTTTACATCCGTAACGACCGAGCGGTCGAGCCTCCGACGCAGCATATCGATGCCAATCACAGCGATGGTTGGTCTCCGATTCAAGGGGCGTTCTGGCGAGCCGGTGGAATTGCTGCCGATTTGCAATTGCACGATGTGTTAGAGCGGTTTACGGACGAGGCGAGGCAAGTGATTGCGGATCATGCCGCTGATAAAACCGCCGCAAATGCGAGTGCGAAACGACCCTTGATGCTGTACTTGGCCTACCCGGCGCCGCACACACCGTGGCTTCCGTCAAAAGAGTTCGCCGGCAAGAGTGACGCTGGGATGTATGGTGACTTTTTGATGATGGTGGATGCACAGATCGGCCGAGTCTTGGCAACGCTTCACGATTCGGGCATGGATGACGATACGCTGCTAGTTTTTACATCTGACAACGGGCCAACCTGGTATGACGCAGACGTCGATCGATTCGGACACGATTCCGCGGGCGGATTTCGCGGGATGAAATCGGATGCGTGGGAAGCGGGACATCGGATGCCGCTGATTGTCCGCTGGCCCGCCCGCGTCAAAGCCGGCAGCACAAGTGAGCAGCTTGTTTGCTTTACTGACTTTTTAGCAACCTTTGCCGACGTGCTAAACGTAACGCTTCCCGCAGCGGCGGGAAGCGACAGCATCAGCTTTTTGCGAGCGTTGACGGGCGAAAAACGTAACGCGACCCAAGCGCGGACTCAATTGGTGATGCAGGCCGGCAGCGCCGCGTCGATGATGACGATTCGCGAAGGTGACTGGAAACTGATCACCGGTTTGGGATCGGGAGGTTTTTCGAAACCGACGCTAGTCCAACCGAAACAGGACGGTGTGACAGGCCAGCTGTATAACCTTCGCCGCGATCCGGCGGAACAGCTCAACGTGTATGCCCAGCACCCTGAAATCGTCGACCGGCTGCGAGCGAGTTTGGAACAGTGCGTCCGCAGCGGACACAATCGCTCGAAACGCGAACGATGATATCGAACCGCTTCGCTAAGCTTGATTTCGTCCGTGTTGTGCTGACGCCAGAGCTTGATGAGAATTGTCCTCTCATCTATCACCTTGTCCACCCTATTGAATCCTTGCCGTTGACGCATGTTTGTCTAGCATGAGAAAAATCACTGCAACGCTGTTATTGATATGCCTTCCCGCCATCGTCCTCGCCGATGCTCCCCCGGAACACACCGTCGATCGCTCGACTCTGAGGGGCAAAGTGATGTGCGGCTATCAGGGCTGGTTCAATTGCGAAGGCGACGGTGCGAACCTTGGATGGACCCATTGGGCGAGAAATCGCCAACAGTTGCCGGCTGCTGGAAATGTCACCGTCGACCTATGGCCGGATATGACCGAGTACGATGCGGACGAGCGATATGCGACCGGGTTTCGTCACGCCGACGGCAGTACGGCCGAGGTCTTTAGTAGCACGAATCGGCAGACGGTGCTGCGGCACTTTGATTGGATGCAGCAGTACGGCATCGATGGTGTTTTTTTGCAACGGTTCGCTTCCGGACTAAAAAACCGATCACAACGAGCGCACATGGACCGCGTTTTGGAGCATGTTCGCGAAGGAGCCCAACGCTCGGGCCGTGCCTTCGCAGTAATGTACGATCTATCTGGACTCCGCGCGGACGATACCAAGGTGGTGCAACAAGATTGGCGCGAGATTCAGTCGAACCAACATATCACCGATGATGAAGCTTATCTCCAACACGAAGGCAAGCCAGTCGTCTCGATCTGGGGAATTGGATTCAATGACAATCGGCAATACAGTTTGGAAGACTGCCATCAATTGATTCGTTGGTTCAAGAGCCAAGGATGCACGGTCATGATTGGGGTGCCGTCATTCTGGCGAACGCTTGAAAGAGACGCGGTTGACGACGCACGCTTGCTCGAAATTATCCAGCTCGCCGATATTGTTAGCCCTTGGAGTGTCGGACGCTACCGATCGCCATCGGAAGCAAAGCGGCACGCAGAAAACGTCTGGACAAAAGACATGGCGTGGTGTCAACAACACAACCAAGATTTCTTGCCAGTCGTGTTTCCTGGTTTCAGTTGGCATAACCTCAAGGGCGATCCTTTGGCATCGATCCCGCGACGAAAAGGCGAATTCCTTTGGAGCCAAATTGTGGCGGCTAAGCAAATGGGGTGCGAGATGATTTACGTGGCCATGTTTGACGAAGTCGATGAAGGAACCGCGATCTTCAAATGTACCGATCAGCCGCCGGTCGGCGACGACGTTCAGTTCCTCAGTTACGAGGGTTTACCGAGCGACTACTATTTGCGACTGGTGGGCGAGGCGGGCAAGTTGCTTCGAAACGAGATCCCCATCTCCGCACCGCGGCTTAGACCAAATTAGTCGCTATTGTCGCCTTTCGCACCGCGAGAGTAGCGAGTGGATTTCCGCCGCAGAGACGTGCTGAGTTGCAGAGGTTCCGTTTTCGGCACTGCACCATCTGTACCATTCATCCGAGCAAAATGGTTGGTCAATGCCGAGCCGTTCCCACCATCCAGTTCCCACCATCCACTCGTGCCCTGCAAACGATTCGTGTTACGAGTACAATCAGGCACCTCACTTAGGACGTTCGGAACAAAAAATGGCGGGCGGTAGTGGACGAGCCTACGAGTCCTGCAGCTTCACTGAGCCAAAAAGAACTCGTTGCCTCGTCCACTACGGAAGCCGCCGTCCGTTATTCTTCCGGCGGTCCTTCGCCGCTTTACAACAGACGAAGCGTTTACAAACCTCAATCTTTCAATCCATCCATGACCACGATCTATCACAACCCTCGGTGTACCAAATCTCGTCAAGCGGTCGAGTTGCTTGAATCGCGTGGGGTCAAATTTGACGTCGTCAAATATTTGGATGATCCTCCGAGTGAGAAAGAGCTTGGTCAAATCGTCAAGATGCTTGGGATCAAACCAGAACAACTCGTTCGCAAGAAAGAAAAGCTTTTTGGCGAACTGCAGCTCGCCGGGAAAACGTTGTCCGACACAGAGTGGCTCGCCACTTTGGCGGAACACCCGAAACTGATCGAACGGCCAATCGTCGTGCATGGTAAAAAAGCGGCCATCGGTCGTCCCACCGAGAAAATCGCCGAGCTGCTTGACGAGTGAGTGGTCCACTCGCCGGGTGAGAAAACGTTACACTGGATGACTCCCACCCTCACAAAGGAAACTGCCGCGATGAGACTGATCCTATCGAAGCGAGTCGCTGCATTGCTGATGATTGGCACGTTGTGGATTAGCAATTCCGTTAGTGCGGAGCCACCAATCACCTTGGAGGACGTTGACGAAGGCTTGCCCGTGATCTCGGCGAACGAACCAATCTCGAAAGAGTATTCGCCGATAAGAGCGGCGCAGTACTTGGATCGTTCCGCACTGAATTGGCAGAAGACGAAAAAGTGTGCCACCTGCCATACCAATCTGTTCTACTTAGCTGCACGCCCCGCACTGAAGTCGGTGTTGCCGGACTCGGGCGAAGTCCGCCGTTTTTACGAAGACTATCGCCGGGTGCGTTGGCAGCAGCGGATGCCTTCGGAGGGTCAAGGCTTCTGGACGATCGTTGTTGCGACGGGGCTGACTTGGAATGACTTGCAAACCACCGGTAAACTGAGCGATGTCGCGCGAGAAACGCTCGACATGATGTGGACGACGCAGCGAAGTGATGGCGGATGGAATTGGCCCGACTGTGATTACGCGCCGCTAGAGATTGACGATCACTACGGCGTCACCCTCGCTGCGTTGGCTGTTGGCATTGCCCCGGATGGCTACTCCGATACTCCGCAATCGCGGGCAGGGCTAGAAAAGCTTCGCAAGTATTTGGATGACAATCCGCCAAAATCGCTGCATCACCGCGCGATGCTTGCGTGGGGTTCGGTCCGAGTCGACGGCATCGCCAGCGAATCGGATCGAGACGAAACACTCGCAGAACTTCTCGCCCTGCAACTTGATGATGGCGGTTGGTCAACCGCGGGACTTCTCACTGACTGGAAAGACCTGGTCCGGTCCGACGACCGACCGCTGCAGACCGAGACCAGCGACGGTTATGGAACGGGACTCGTGATCGTCATCGCACGCGAACTCGGACTATCGGCGGACGACGAGCGGCTGCAACGCGGTATCGCGTGGCTGAAAGCGAATCAGCGAGAAAACGGCATGTGGTTTACTCGATCTCCGGTCAATGAGTGCGGCAATCTCATCTCCAATGCGGGCAGCGCCTTTGCGATCCTCGCCCTGCAGGCCTGCGGCGAATTGCCGGGCGGAACGCTATCTACGAAGCCGAGCTCACCTTAGGCGAGGGGGAATGCATCGTCCTCGGCTGAGCGTCATTTACTGTCAATTGGGGGGGGCAAAAAGTGTCCTCTATTGCAAGTGATTCTCAATAACGCATTGACGGGGGGGCGATTTGATGCAGAATAGTGGAGCACTGGGCCATCGACCAATTCCGGCCGTTCCACCACTTGAGAGCCAAATGCCCCTTACCGAACAAATTCTCGGCGTCGTCAATTCTTCCGACGGACATCGTGTGTTGTTGGTGCTTCGTGAGCGACACGCCAAGCCATTTGAGCTGAGGACAGAAACGTTTTCGTCCAATGTGGGCTGGTTCACTCAACAATCGCTGGAACTGACGCGATCGGAGTTCAGCGGGCTGAAGAACGTTTTGGGGCTGCCGTTGGCTCGCGTTTGCAGCCAAACGCTGCAAGACATCCAGCCGACCGACCGCGAAGAAAGCGGTCAGTCGATTCTATCCTTCGCCGCGGCAACGAAAACGGCGTAACCTTTTTGCCATCATTTGGTTAGCGGCACGGCGCGAGCCGTCCGGTTGCAGCGAGAAAAACGTTCGATTTCGATCGGGCGGCTCGCGCCGCACCGCTACAAAATCCACGCACTTCGTTCCGAAGTCGATAGTGAAAGGCCTGAGCGTTACGCGATCCGGTTAACCGGACTTGCGAGCCGACAATTGGGCGTCGGCGGCAGCGCTTTCGCGGAGCAGTTTCGAGTATTCGTCCACCCCTTCTTGCTCTTGCAGTAGGATGTCCTCGAGGAAGACGACGAGCGACCGGGTTCCTTCGGCCAATTCCAATGCCTTTTCGTACATTTCAACGGCCTTGGACTCGAACGCCAATGCATTTTCGAGCATTTCGCGTAGGTCGCGTGTTTGTTTGATCTCGTTTCGCTGAGCGACCGGGACGCCACCCAGTGCGACGATCTTGTTTCCGATCAACTTGGCGTGATTGAACGACTCTTCAGCATCCTCTTCAAACTTGGACGAATAGACCTCACGCCATGGGCCTTCGATGATGAACGAGGCTTGCGAGTACTGGGCGACTCCCGTCCATTCGTGCTTGAGAATTTCGTTGAGCTGGGTGATTACGGCGTCGTTGGACATGATCGTGTTTCCTAGTGAAGAGTGTCGTTGAATCAACGGGAGACGTGCAAAACGTGTTCCGTGTTAATTGTAAGGGGGCGAGAAGCGTGCTGGCTGCAAAAAGCGCCAAGGCCGAGGCTTCTATTTGGACTCTATCGGCGTCATCCGCGAGTGACAAGCGTCAATCCGCTTGTTGCGAATTGAATCACAAAGATGCTTTTAAATCGCAATCGACCCGTTATTGAGAGTCGTTATCAATCGGTCGCAAACAACCCACAAACGTCGCTAGCGGCGACTTTTCAAGTGGCTGGGACCTATCAAGCGTCTGGGAAATGACGCCGCCGGAGAAAGGCCACGATCCATCTGGTTTCGGTCAATTCGGATCACAATCCTGGCTCGCTTTTTGGGGAGGGCACGTCGCTACTGATTCGTTGCGTCGGCTGGGGGCGAACCCGAGTGCCGTTGCCAGTCGCGTTCCATCACGTCGGGTTGAGGAAGTTCGGGCTCGGGAAGGTGTCCAGGGCCGGGCATGTCGCTTTCGGGAAGCGATGAAACCACCATCGCTTGGTCTAGCGGATCCAAGCCGAGTGCGATCTGCATCTGGGCCAGCGCAGCAAACCAATTCCGCTGAGCCTCGACCAGTTTGATCTCGGTCTCATTCGCTTTGCTCTCAAGCAGATTCAGATAGATCAGATCGATTTTCCCTTTCTCAAACGCGAATCGATAACGGTCGAGCGTTTCGAGTGCGGTGCGAAGCGAGACCTCGGTTTGTTCGACAATCTGCGACGAAAGTTGCAGTGCGTTATGCGCGATCTGCAACTCGTTGGCAATCTTGTCTTGAGTCAACCGTAGCTTCTCGTTGATCTGAACGATTTTGCCGTTAGTCTGCTGGATCTTGCCGCGTGCTTTGCGTCGTTGGATTGGCACCTCGCTGGTAAAGCCAATGACCAATTCAAATTCGCCCTTGTCATCGGACTTGGTGGCAGGTTCCCCCATGTCTTGCGACGCCTCGCTGATGAAATCAAATCTCGGTAGCAATTCGTTGTGCGCCAAGCGACGATCAAGTTGGACGCTTCGCATTTCGAACTGCAGCAGCTGCGGTTCGGGACGCCGGCTCAGTGCCGCGGCCAAATCGGCTTGAAAGTCGCTCGCGGGTGGCGGCTGAATGATCGGGAATTTTTGGGGCAACCAAGCGTCGCTGGGGACCATCGGTTGACCGGCGGCATCACGAAGATAGAGTGCAAGTTTGAATGAGGTTGCACGGAACTTCTGTTCGGTCTCTAAAACTTTTGCTTTTCGTTCGGCAATCAGTTGTTGATTCAAAATCAAGTCGATTTCGGCGAACTTGCCTGCTTTTACCCCCACGTCGAATTGCTCGCCGCGGCGTTCAGCAAGCGAAAGCAGCTCGCGTTGTGCTTGTAGGATGCTGCCCATCGCAACCCAGTCCCAATAGACCGCAGCGGCATCCCGCGATATATCCAGGATCGTTTGCTGGATGATCGGACCTGCGGCTTGTTGCGCAAGCGTGGCTTGGAACACGGCTACACGCTCGGGGTCAATCGCACGCCCTTGCAGCAGAGGTTGCACATACGCCAGCTTGAACTCGCCCGCGTCGTCGGTTTGGCGCTCCTTGTACCAAGGTTGATAAAAACCGCGGCCGATGCGATAGCCCGCCGAAACGTACCCTCCCCACCATGTTTGCCGAGCAAGGCCAAGGCCGTTGCGATAGTTTTCGTAGAACCCGGTTGGCTCCGAAATCGACTCGGCACGAAACTTGGTGTCGTACTCGCCGTAGGCAGACATGAGCTGGCCGCTGGCAATCGTTGGCTCTTGTCGCGCTCGCTGGATATCAGGATACGATCGGTACAAACTGGCGAAGACATCCGCCAACGTTAAGGTCGGGTCGCCGGTTGTCGCCAGGCCCTGTCTCGCCGCGTCGAGTGAACTAGCCGCCTGATTCGATCCAGCCGCGTCCAGCGAAATTTCGGGGGATGCGGAAGCCGTGTTGCTCTGGCGTTGTCCATCGGCAAGCGATTCGTCGTTCGATGCGTCGATTTGCTCGATGTCGTCTTCCACCAACATCAAAAACTGAGCGAACGAGTGCTCGGGGGCAAGCTGGACAACCTGGGCGCTGACGCTAGTAGCCAAGGCGAAATGGAGCAGCAGTATGCTAGCTAAAACCGATGTTGTGCCGCTGCGAGTGAGGGATCCAGCACACGATGCACCATGGCGCGATACACCAAGACGTACTGTACCAGCTTTCTTGCAAGCATTTCGCAATCGGCGGGCCACCGAGACAGCGGCAAAGGTCAAAGTTTGGGTAGTTTCACTTTCTGCGCCTTGTCCTTTGGCGCGTTCGGTTCGTTGGTCGCGACGACCGGGGGAAATCCGTTGAGTTGACGCCATATTTCGTAGCCGAGTGGAACTTGTTTCAGCAGCACCCATCCATTGGTGCGTACTCCTTGACGTAAGTATCGGTCATCCGGCCAACCATCCTCCCGCGGAAAGTGATTGTCAGGCGTCACAACCACGCGAAAATTTCCAAATCCGTCATCGGTGGGGAAAACCCGGTTGATTTTGCCACCAAACGTGCCGACGGCGACCGAAGGCCAGCCAACAAACTGTACCGCGGGCCAGCCCTCGAATTGCAATCGCACCCGATCACCGACTTTCAACAGCGGCATGTCGTTGCCGCTGACTTTCATCTCGACCGCCAAATTATCGGTCTCCGGAACGATCACAAACAATTGGTCGCCTTCCTTGATCGTGTCGCTGCCGGTCACGCCGTACCACTGCTGGATATAGCCACTGCGGGGGGCCGTCACCTCTAACCGATCCAGCTCGCCTCGTTTGTTTCTCAGCTCGAGGATTTCTTTTTCGATCACATTGATCTTCTGCATCTGCTCGAGCACTTTCTGGCTGGCGTCTCGATTCTTGATATCGATCTCTTGCAGTTTGGCTTCGATTTCTTCTTCTTTGGAAAGCAGGACTGCCGATTGTTCATGAACGGCGTTCTCGGCTTTATTCAGTTTGGCAAGTTGCGACTCAACCGCTTGGCGTTTGGAGAACAATTCTTCTTTCGAAACCAAACCACGGGTCGCAACCTCTTCGGCGATCCTCAATTGGTTGCGTTTGTCCGACAGTTCGGCTTGGAGCGAAGTGACTTCGTCTTTGGCTTGCTCCCATTTTTGTTTCGCTGCGAGGTAATCTTGCTTCAGCGATTGAGCCAAGTTCTTGCCGCTACTTTCCTGCAGTGCTGCGGCCTGCTGGGCGACCTCGAGACCTGAGGTTGCAGATGCCTTTTTGGACTCGGCAGCAAAGATTTGCGATTCCAGCTGGGAAACTCCTTCGGCCGCAAAGGGAGTGAGCCGCAGCAGCAATTCGCCCTTTTGCACGTAGCTTCCTTCACGCAGCCCCTCTTTGACGTAACTGACCACCCCTTTGGACGGGCTCATCACCGGCTGTGGTCGTTCTTGCGGATCCAGCGCGACGACGGTTCCGATGCCACGCGCGGTCTGTCGCCATGGCACAAACAACAAGGCGACCACGGCGATGACGAGTGCAACAAAGGTGACGCGACCGCACCGCCGGATGAAGTTCCCGGTTCGCACCATTTGCATGGTCGAGAAGTCTTCTTGATTTGAAAATTCGCTTAACATGATTGCATCAGCGGTAAGGGCGGTAAAACGTCAATCTGGATTGGCACGGGTTACGCCGCTTTGCGAACGGCAATTTCGATTTCACACAACTCCGCAACGTCCTGGCGATTGGTCGTAACAACAAGGGTCCACGGAGCGTTGTCTGCGGCAAGCGTCTGCCAAATGGTTTGACGATCTTCGCTTGACAAGTCGTCTAGCAACCCATCGACAATCAACAATTTGGGCTGCATCAATATCGCTCGCGCCAACACCAATTGTCGCGATTCGATATCGCTTAGCGGATAGCCGTGGGTTTGCAGTCGCGACTGCAATCCATTGGGCATCTGCAGTACAAGGTCCAACAACCCGACGCTCTTGAGTGCGTCGCGGAGCCGGTGCGCGGTCATGCCGCTGCGAGCCAAGTCCAGATTCTCACGTAGCGTTCCATGAAACAAGTCATTCGCGCCGGCGTAGGCTAAGAACCGACCTTCGCCGGTGGCGGCTGCATGAACGGGGTCGTGACCGGCGACTTGAGCGGTGCCTTCGATTGGGGTTGTGATTCCGGCCAGCGCCCGCGCCAACAACGATCGACCATTGGTATCGTCACCGACAATCGCCACTCGGCTGCCGGCATCGATCGTGGCCGCGGGCACCTTCGATTTGGATAATCCTCCATCCAGGACAAGATCGCTCCACTGAATCTCTGCAGGCCCACTGGGCAATACCGCCGGCTCTTGCCGGACATCCACTGGTAAATCGATCAAGTGGCCTACCTTATCAATACCCGCCATCAAGTCGTAGAACTTTTCGATCGACTTACCGGCTTTAGCAAAAGCCCCAACGACCACCGTCACCACCAATTCACTTGCCACCAATTGGCCAAGTGTTAGTTGTCCGTCAATCACCAACCATCCGCCCAACGCAAGCAGAACGGTCGACGCAATGGCGTGCAGTGAGATGGCAAAAACGACTTGCCGAATCACCACGCGAAATTGAAGCTGCCGCGCGGCGACGTACTGAGCCGTCAATTGGTTCGCGCGTTGCACGGCCAACGTTTCGCCTCCGCCCAACTTAAATACCGATGGCGAAGCGATCACATCTTGCAACCAATGAGCCACCCGGTATTTCGTTTTCGATTCGTCAATCGACGTTTCAATCCCACCGCGGCCGAGTATCCATGTGATCGAAATCATCGAGATCACCAGCACGATGTCAAAACCAAGCAAGAACGGATGGTAAAACGCCAGCAAGAACAACCCGAGCACCGTCGTCAACACAATCGTCACGCCGTCCATCAGCAGCACCGCGGTTGCTTTTTGGATCGTCATGATGTCGAAGACGCGATTAGCAAGCTCGCGAGGAAACTCGCCGACTAACGACGTCTGGTTGACTCGCGGAAACCGGTGCGCCAAGTCGCTGACAATGCGAACGAACTGACGCCGTTGGATCAATTCCACCGCGATGGCTTGCAAGACCTTCAGCACCCCGGCGATGCCGAGACACGTCAACAACATCACCCCCAACACAATCAGCGGCTGCAAGTAGGTGCCCCAGCTGACGACATTGACCAACGATTCCACGGCCAACGGCGTCGCTAACGCGAGAACCCCTGCTATGAATGCGAACAATCCAACGGTGAAGATGTCGCGGCGATCGAGGTACAACAAACCAAGAAAGCGGCGGAGCGGCGTGGGATGGTGATCGTGGGGATGCAAATCCGACGTGAATGAATCGCGTGCGGTACGAGCCGCCGAGATCGATACGCATGGCAACTCTTTTCGACACGCAAAACAACGCGGCGGAGTATCCGATTGAAGCCATTTGCGAAGCTGCGACTTGCTGTAGCCCCGCGACCGAGTCGAAACAGGCGTCGCGGGAAGATCGCTAACTTCACATCCTTGAATGGTGCTTCCAGAAACCGTTTCGAGCACATCAAATCGACCATCGCTGTGCACGATCAGGATTGGAAAGTGTTCCTGGACAAAGCCGAACAGCTCCTGAGGCGTTGAAAATTTTGTCTCACTCAAGATCAGCTCAGCATGCTTCGCGCTTGCCAACAGACGGGCTAACGGATCGCCAGGCTGGGTGTCCGCATGGTCGCCGCTGGCCTGCACGTCGGACCGCTGGATCGGCACGCCAATCGCCAACCCGATGTGCGTCAGAACTCGGAACAAAGTCTCTTCGCTGAGCGCAAGCGTTTGCGGCGTAACAGAATTTTGCAAAACGAGGCTCGAGTCGGGTTCGTGCATAAACGTGATGGGGTCGAAAGAGTCAACCGCGGTAACGAGGCCAAGCTTCACAGAGCCGTAGTAAATTGACGTTATTTGTGGGCCATTCAGGTCACACGAAGTTTATTACGCGACAAATTTGTCGTCAATTGATATTCGCCTTTTGCTTGCAAGATCTTCACGCGGAAATCGGGGGAAAACACGGGGGGGATCGCGAAACGGCGGGATAACTAGCGAAAACGTTTTCGTGAATTTACTTTCGTCTATCTGGCGATATACTGGTCGGCATCCCCATCTCGTGACTTATCGCTCCGGCAACGACTTTTCGAAATGAGCAAGACGGCCAAACCATCACGCCCGTTATCAGCAAGCGGTGAAACCAGTCGCTGGAACTTTTTGACCAATCACGCCCACGTGCTGATCGTGCTGTACAGTCACCCCGATATGGTGTTACGCGAGGTCGCCTTGCGAGTCGGTATCACCGAGCGAGGAGTCCAGCGGATCATCCAAGATCTCGAAGACGAGGGGTTCCTTCGCCGAGAGAAGGTGGGCCGCAAGAATCACTATCAAGTGTTGACCGACGAGTCGCTCCGTCATCCGCTAGAAGCCCATCGCACGATCGGCGATCTGCTAAAGCTGATCAGTGGTTAACGCCCGCCGTCGTTTACTTTGGGTTAACGCTCGCGGCACCGCTCGGCGATAAACTCCACTCGCAACGGCGTGGGGTTTAACCCAAACGCCGTTGCGAGTGCGATGTCGCCGACCCATGTCATTTCGCGATGACTTCACTTTGCTTCTTTATGGTGCTACTTCGCTGTGCTACCACCCCAAAATTTATGGTCGAGCGACCATTCGCCTGGGCCGGTGATGAACAATGCAGCGTAGGTGGTTAGATAGATGGCGGCCAATTCTTTGACTTTCCATGGATCGTCACCATGCACCACGAACAGCGCGATCACCATCGTGAAGGCCAACGGCAACAATGCCAAACGTGTGCCCAAGCCCAAGATCAACAGCAGCGAGCAGCCGACCTCGGCACCAATCGCCATGATCAAACTGAGCTGGCTGCCCATTCCGATCGGATCGGGAAAGGCGTCGGACATCGCGCTGAATCCCATCACTTTCTGGATCCCATGCACGAGCATGAATAGGCCGAACGCGACACGCAGGACAAGTAATCCGACGGAAATTTGTTTTGGGGACGCAAGAAACATTCGAAAGATCCTAAGTGAGTGAAGGGACCAGGGAAAAGTGTCTGCGCTGATCGTCGTTCAGCGCTAGTTGTGGAACAGCGAGTCAGAAAGTAGAAGCAATTTCCGTGGCCACCTGGACCGCAGCGGTTTCGGTTGCGGCAACATCGTCAGGCCCCGCGAGAGTGGGCTCGACCACCACCGATTGGATATGCGTAAATCCGACAAATCCCAGTATCAACTCTAGGTACGTCTTCTGAAAATCCATCCCCTGGGTTTGCTCGCTGCCATAAGCGCCGCCACGAGCGTAGACAACCGCAACAGGTTTGCCAGTGACCAATCCGCTATAGCCGGTCTCGGGCGAAAAACTAAACGTCTGGCCTGGCTGAGCGATCACATCGATATAGTGTTTCAACTTGTAGGGGATTCCAAAATTCCACATCGGAAGACTGATTAAATACTTGTCGGCCGATTTGAACTCGTCAATCACGTCGACGACGCTTTGCCATGCTTTGGCCTGACTCGCATCATGCCCTTGGCCATGTAGTACTTGGTATTTCGCGTCGATTGTGTCACCGTCGAATTCGGGAAGCTTCTTTTTCCAGAGGTCGATCGTCAGGATTTCATCATCGGGGTTGGCCGATTTGTAGGCGTCAAGAAAAGCATTGGCAACTCGAATCGATTTCGAGCGTGCTTTGCGGGGAGACGATTCGATGTAAAGCAGTTTGGACATGGTTTGCTCTGCAGGGGTGGAAAGTGTGAACGTTGGTTTTTCGAAGTCGACTAAGTTGCCAGCGAGTTAGGTTCGCTGGCGAAGTGGTGGTACGGTCGTGATCTCAACTCAAATCAAACAGAAGCACGTCACTCGATTGGTTCGCCGTGACGTGAAGCGATGTCGCTCGGCTCGATGCCACCGCGTCACCGGATTGAAGTGTGGTCCCATTGACGGTCACCTCGCCTGTGGCGACTTGTAGCCAAGCATGTCGATTTCGCTCAAGCGTGTAGTCGAGACTTTCGTTCGCCTGCAATTTGCTGGCGAAGATTTTGGCGTCTTGGTAAATCCCCACTGCCGCGTGCGAACCATCGGGCCCGGCGATCAAGTTCCACTGGTTCGTTTTCTGGTCGTCGGTGACCTTATTATCGCTGTACCGCGGCTGCACGCCTCGCATCGCAGGCTGGATCCAGATTTGCAGGAAGTGATTCGCCTCGGTTGAAGACGGGTTGTACTCGCTGTGCGTGATCCCCGTTCCGGCGGACATCATCTGAATGTCGTCCGGTGTGATGATGGCTCCTTTGCCCGTACTGTCTTTGTGCTGCAGCGATCCGCTGAGCACGTAAGAGATAATCTCCATGTCGTGGTGCGGGTGCGTTGGGAACCCTCGCCCCGCCGCGATTTTGTCGTCGTTGATGACCCGCAGACTGCGAAATCCCATGTGTCGTTGATCGTAGTAGCCACCGAACGAGAACGAGTGGAAACTTTTTAGCCAACCCAGATCGGTGTGCCCTCGCTCGGCCGCTTGGCGAACCAACCAATCGGTGCTCAGCGGTTCATCCCCGAGCGTGACAGCAGGTTTGGCAGCAATTTGGATCAATCCGGCTGCCGTCATTGATAGCATGTTTCTTCGGGACGCGTTCATCGCTTTTTCCATGGTGAAAAAGAGGGCAATTGGCTCTGTCTGAAAGGGAGTACCGCCATAAGTCAAAAGCCTTACATGTAAACTATGTGTTTGTGATAAAATTTTTTTAGTCTTGGATTCCGTTGCGAGCATCAGCGAGAGTTGCAATCAACGATTTCAGATCACGTTGGGAAACATGCCCCAGCAGCGTTTGATGCAAACGATCGATTGGGGCGTCGATTTTTCGCAACAGAGCTCTCCCAGCATCCGTCAGATGAACCAAAAAGACCCGGCGATCTTCGCTGGATTGCGTTTTGCTAATCAAACCTCGCGCCACTAATTGATCGACCACTCGGGTAATCGCGGGAGCGACCTGAATCATTCGGTCGGCAACTTCCAAGCACGGCATCGGTTTCCCTTCGCCTCGCATGATTCGCATCGCATTGTATTGCGAGGGGGTTAATTGGTAGTTGCGAAGTAGCCGGGCAGCACGATTTTCCAGTAAGTCGCTGGTCCGCATAATGCTTAGCATCGCTTCCTGCTCGACCGACTTGAACGGGTGCTTCTTCTTAAGTTCATCGCTCAGATTTCGGAAGGCCATGTCGCTACCTTAGGAACAAACAGGAATATTGCTTTCACTTTACATGTAATGTATTTGAGGGGCAAGCGAACGGAGTGACTTTGGTTGTTTTTTTGGGGGGCTTGCTCGCCGGCCAAGCTAGCTGGGACGCCGTAGTAGCGACGTTGATACTGAGCGGGCGGCACGCGCTGCGAGCAATGATTTATGAGAGCCGCCGCTTGGTCGTGCTGCGATCAACGACGGTGGAAATTCCATTGCAGCGGAGCGTTGCTGCTGATTTGAGCTGCGATGGATTCCGCGAAAGTTTTTTGTTCGTCGCTGGCGAGCAAGGCAGATTTGTCGGCATAGAGTGCGGCAAAGTTCGGTTCATCCGAAACGCTCGAGGCCATTGCCATTAGTAATTGAGCAAACCAATCCGATTTGTCGCTGAATTCGCTGACTAGCATCGCTTGTTCTTTGGCTTTGGCGGCGAGGCGTGGAATTTTCTGAGCGCGTAAGGAATAGATCACGGCCAATAAACGTCGAGCGTCCAATTCCAGCTCGGGCGTGTTCAGTAGACCCGCTAAATCGTTCTCCGCGTTGCTGAGGTCTTCGTCGGCCGCAAGTTGTCGTGCTCTCAGAAAGCGGATGTAAGGGTTTGCTCGTTCCGATTTGTAGGCCGTTAACATGTCCATCTTTGCTTTTCGAGTTTCGCCCAACGATGTATAGACGGTACTGCGGGCGGCGATTGCAGTGAAATGCAACGGCGTGTTTGCTTGAATGACAAGGTTTAGCTTTTTCAATGCCTCGTCATGATATCCGACTCGCTCTTGCAGCAGTGCCTCGGCGATGATGGCCGGATAGTCATCGATTGCATCGGTTTGGAACGTGGAGAGCAGGGACTCGCATTCGCTGCGAGTCCAGATGCGACTGGGGTCGGTGAAACGCCAATAGCGTTCAAAAAACATGGGCCCCTGTTGTTGCCAGTGGATGACGTCTTGTTGCCACTTTGCACCGTCCTGGAAAGCCTTCAGTCGACGCTGAATGACGAGCCGAGACGCGGCATCGAGTTGAGAGAGAGCTGCAACAGACATGACTTGGTCGTTCAGTGTGAATTGGAGATTCATTAGCATTAGCTGTTCACGGTTTCCAATTGTCACAGCGCCGAAGTTAGGTGCGAGTGGGTTTTGCTCCTCCTGGAGGTTCGTAATCGCATTTTGCAGTTCTTCCAGTCTTCTGTTCTCTTCATGCTGTAATAGGATCAAACTAATTTGCTTCTTTAATGCCTCCTCACGAACTGATTGCATATCACGTTCAGTTTCTTTCAGGGTGGATTGAATGCGTTTTAGCTCCTGAAAAAGCAATGGTTTATGTTGCTGGTATTGTTCAAATTCGCGGTGGATCGTCTTCACTGCTGCGAGTTTGGCATTTTCCTCCACGGGCGGCTCAGCGTGGCTAGTTTTGGGGGAAGCAACGGCACACATGACCAGCAAGACAATTAATTCGATTCGGAAGCAAACGGAAAATCGATTGCCGCCTCGGGTGCAGTCCCTTATGATTGGGTAAAGGTCGATTTTTGCCATCAATTGGCTCCCCATGTCACTTTTGTCGGAATAGAGGCATCTCGCTATGGTTACGGTAACGATACGTTGCGCCAGCGTCAAACAATTTGCGTTGCGTTTTGGATTGCTAGTTTGCGGCGTTTTTCTCTTCAATCCTGCTCGGGCAGCCGAACTCGAATCTTCGAGTGATCCGGTGAAGGCGGCATTGGAAGCCGAGGCGAGGGGAGAATTGACGGATCGGTCGACCCTCGTTGAGTCGTCGAATAAGCCTGATTCAGCCCGCTGGCATGCGGGGCAGGTCTTTGTCGATGGGCAGTGGGTGGGGCTTGATCAACTGAGTGCCGAGCGGTTGACACCTCGTTTAAAGCAATACGTGGAGCAGCGCGGTGAAGGGGAGCTTGATATCGAGGCACATCGCCGCTTGGCGCGTTGGGCGGAAGCAAACCAGTTGGACCCTCAGACGCGGGCGCATTGGCAAGGCGTGGTCGCACTGAATCCTGACGATCGAGTTGCGAGAGCGAAGCTGGGGCTGGAACTCGTCAATGGACAATGGTTGTCAAAAGACGAGATTCGTGAAGCAAAACGGCAATCGAAGGAATTGGCAAAGCAAGCCAAGGTCTGGCTGCCCAAAGTGAAACAGTGGGCAGCTTCGATTGCGGGTTCCGATGCAAAAGGCAAGCTGAAGACACTTGAAGCGTTGCGGCAACTCGAAGATCCCTCGGCAGTCTATGCATTAAAGCTCGCCGCGCTTCAGCTTCCCGACGACTTGGCAATTCCGTTTGTCGAAGCGATCAAAAATGGACGCAGCCGGGAAGCATGTAACGCTTTGACGGAAATCGCAGTCAAGGATCCAGCGTCAAAAAGCGGCCAGGCAGCGATTGCCGGACTCAAGGAATATCGGATGGCGTTTTATGTTCCGAGCTTGCTTGAGTCGCTCTCGGGTGAACTTTTGCTGCGGCATCAGGTCTTCACACGACCCAATGGCGAGAAAGTGCTTCGGATTGTGAAATCTCGTGAGCTACAGGATGTCGAGCAAGTTTCCATTGTTGATAATGTGGTTCAAGCGAATACGCGAATGCTCATCACCGACCAACGCTCTCAAGCCAACGCGTCGCGAACCAACGCTTGGATCTCGATTGTTGATCTGAATGTCGGGAAAAACGAGGTCGCCAGCCAAGTTTTGCAACGAGATATCCAGCGTCAATCCGAGCAGATGCGTAGTGAAACGGATGAAAAGAATCGAGCAAGAGTGCGTGATGAAACGCGAATTTACGATGTGCTTGAAGCTGTTTCGGGTGAGAACGTTGAACGAAACGCTGTCGCATGGTGGGATTGGTGGGATGGCTACAACGAAGCGATGGATTACGGCGCGGAGAACAAGCGGTATGAAGTCAGGTACGACCAGGATCGTAGGAATACAGTTTACTCGTTGCAGTTCTCGCGGATGGTGGCGTTTCGAACTTGCGAATGCCTAATCGCGGGCACTCAGGTGCAAACCGAGTGCGGGCCAAAGTCCGTGGAGTCGATTCGCACGGGGGATTTGGTGTTGTCGCAAGATGTGGAAACCGGGGAGTTGGCATTGAAACCAGTGCTGCAGACGACGAAGCGGCCTCCGGCCAAAACCATACGTTTTGCAACCGCGGGCGGTGAGATCCAAGCGACACTTGGCCACTATTGGTGGGTTGCCGGTCAAGGGTGGCTGCGAACCAAAGAACTCGAAGCGGGCATGATGTTGCATCATGCCACGGGCGCTAGCAAGATCGAATCGATTGAACCGGTTGCCGAACCGGTCGAAACGTTCAACTTGATCGTGGCGGACAATCACACCTACTTTGTTGGCCCCGAACGTCTGCTTTCCAATGATGCAACGGATCTCAGGCCTACGCTACAAGTGGTTCCTGGATTG
>NZ_JBFHFD010000084.1:0-19146 GCF_041583735.1 Novipirellula sp. | reverse complement strand
GCACTTGAAATTCGAGCCACAAGTCGATGAAACCGATGTGATTCGTGATTTGGACAGCGATCGCGTTGACGTTCCCGGCACAATCCTCGATGGCGATGGTGATGGGCAACCCGGTGGCGCTCATAATTTCTGGTTCCAAACCCGTCCACTGAATCGAACGCTGACCTTTACCGACAACGGGGATGCGTTAACGGTGGGGCAAACGATCAAGGTCACCGGTGCGGCCGGTGTGGTTCGCACTTTTGAATTTGTGCCGATTGGAAGTTCCGCGAAACCAGGCAATGTGGCTGTGTTCTACAGTCCTGGCAGTCCTAATTTCCCGACTCCTGCAGGCACGTTGGCGACCACGCTACAAACCGCGATCAATAGCCGCCAAAACGAAACCGGTGTGACCGCGACGGTCAGTAACGGTAGCGTGATTTTGATGGGCGAACGCGAAGTCGAGCTATCGAACGACACCCGTGCCTTGGAAGCATCGGGACGCAACATTTTCGTCGACAAGACAGCCGGTCCGAACGCCGACGGAAGTTTGGCTCATCCGTTCAACAACATCAGCAATTCCAACGTCGCTAACGCCTTCGATGCGGCGTTGCCGAAAGACATTGTGCGGATCGTGGGTAACGGTGGCGTCGATAATAATATGGCGACCGAAGCCGACAACTTTAGCTACAAGATCGGTATTCCCGACGTCGGAGGTGGATTCCTCGAAGACGGCCGCGTGATGGAAGTGCCCAAAGAGGTCACGACCATGATTGACGCTGGCGCCGTGTTCAAGGTCCGCGGATCATGGATCGGCGTAGGCAGTAGCACCGTTCAAGTCGATCGCAGCAACGGTGTGTTGCAAGTCCTGGGCACACCACGACTGGTCGACCTTAGCGACCCAAACACGACAACACTGCTTGGCAACGATGATGCGGATCGCCCAGGCTACGACGACGGAAGTGTGATTTTCACCAGTTTCCGTGATCGCAACGTTGATGCTTCAGCGGTCGGCAACAGCCCCGCAGTGGCACCCGGTAATTGGGGCGGTTTGATTTTCCGGCGTGATATCGACCAAGCCGAAGGACGCCAAAATCTCGAAGATCAAGGGATCTTCCTTAATCGTGTCAATCATGCTGAGATCCGTTACGGCGGTAGCAGCAACGTACTGATTGATTCGGTTCAACAACTCGTCAATCCGGTCCAGATCGTCAATCTACGTCCGACGATCTCGTTCAGTGAAATCACAAGTAGTGCGGACGCGGCGATCAGTGCATCGCCCGATAGTTTCGAGGAGACGAGTTACCAGTCGCCTCAGTTCCAACAGGCTGGCGCTTACACGGCCGACTACGACCGCGTTGGCCCCGAGATTCACAACAACCAACTGTTCGAAAACAGTATCAATGGTTTGTTTGTTCGCGTGGGAACGACTCCTACCGACCCGCCGCGAGCGTTGACCGTCGCTGGGCGATTTGATGACACCAGTATCGTTCACTATGTTGCTGAAAACATTGTGATCGCGGCTAATCCTGGGGGATCCATCCAAGACGGATTCGCACCGTCCACCTCGTTGATATCGGCTCGAGCATTGCGTGGGGGAACATTCACACCAAAAACGTATTTGTACAGAATGACGTTCGTGGATGCCGATGGATTTGAATCCGCTCCTAGTGACGCTGCATTTTCGTTCACTGTCAGTAATTCGAACACGTCGATTGAGTTGACCGGCTTGCCTCAAGTTCAAACGGACTCGGGATATGTCTCGCGCCGGTTGTACCGAGCAGTCGATGTCGGGGGGACTAAGGTTTACAATTTGGTAGCGGAACTGGATGCGTCGTCGGTTTCGTATATCGACAACGGTTCCTCAACTGATGGCAAGTTAGCCACTGATGAAGCTGGGGATTTTCTCAAAGGTGTTCGCGGACGCCTTGACGCTTCGCTCGTGATCGATCCAGGAACGGTCGTCAAGATTCGTGGTGCCCGTTTTGAATTGGGTTATGGAACCCAATTGTTGGCCGAAGGTACCGAGAGCAATCCGGTTATCTTCACAAGCGTTTTCGATGACCGATTTGGTGCTGGCGGAACGTTTGACACCAACAACGACGGGCAGGATACGGGCGGCGGAACAAACGCCAATTACGGGGACTGGGCGGGGATT
Organism: Novipirellula sp.; assembly: GCF_041583735.1. Lineage (NCBI taxonomy): Bacteria > Pseudomonadati > Planctomycetota > Planctomycetia > Pirellulales > Pirellulaceae > Novipirellula > Novipirellula sp. Next base: position 17,009 of record NZ_JBFHFD010000084.1, on the reverse strand, counting down.
TACGCCAGCCCGACGTCGACCGTCAGCCTTGATTTCGCGACTGTGGCCTATGCGGGTGGCATCAGTTTGCTCGAAGGGGGGCAAGCACGCGGATTCAATGCGTTGGAACTGCAACAAGCCAATGGCCGCATCACCAACTCGCGTTTTGAATTCAACGAAGACGGACAAGACGGAGCGGGACCTGCTGGTCGATTTGGTCGGTTGATCAATACTCCGTCGACGATTTTGGTTCGAGGCGCTCAACCAATCATCGTAGGCACGACGTTTACCGATAACCGTGGTTCGATCATTGATATCGATAGCGAATCGATGACCGCTGAACGTTTGATCGACGCCGGACGTCAAACCGGGAACAGCGATCGGCTCAGTGAGTTGGACGACAACTACGGTCCGATGATTCGCTTTAACCGTTACGAAGATACCGTGACCGAAGGCAATGCGACGCTACGTCAATTGTCCGGATTGGAAATCCGCGGCGGTACGTTGACCACTGAAAGCGTGTGGGATGATACCGATATCGTCCACATGTTGTTTGATGGATTGACGATCGAGAATTTCCACAGCTCTGGCGGCTTGCGATTGATGAGCCGAGTGGATGAAAGTCTGGTTGTGAAATTGACCGGCTCGGGGACTCCCAACAGCGCGACGCTGGGTACCGGATTTACCGCCACCGGTTCCATTGGTGACATTCAAGACCGCATTGGCGGTGCGATTCATATCGTCGGCCAACCGGGGGCTCCCGTCGTATTGACGAGTCTTCAAGACGATACCGTCGGAGCGGGGTTGAAACCGGATGGTTCGCAGTTCACCGATACCAACGGTGACGGCATCCAATCACGACCCGAGCCAAATGATTGGCGAAGCGTATTCTTGGACCAATACAGCAACGACCGAAACGTCGATGTGATTACCGAATTCGAGTTGCCGACCGAAGTGGCACCCGGTTTGAACGGGGCGATTGAAAACGCTCAGCTACTCGGCGAGTTGGCTCCGAATTTGTTTTCTGGAGACGAAAACCGTCGGCATGGATTTGAGGTCGAAGGTTACCTCAGCAGCGAAACGGATATCGATACCTATACATTCACCGGATCGCCGGGAACCGAGATTTGGGTTGACATTGATCGCACCACCTACACGCTTGACTCGGTGATCGAGCTGCTTGACGAAAATGGCCGGGTCTTGGCGCGTAGCGATAACTCGTTCGAAGAAACTTCGGGCGATGCATCGGTGGTCGTGCTGGATCCGAGTTTGCTAAGCAGCACGACTTCCTTGCAAGCTTCCGGTGAACAGTACACCGAACGCGGCGCGGGCGGGTTGTATGAAGACTTCGGATCTACCAACCCACGCGACGCTGGCATCCACTTTACTTTGCCTGGCAATTCGGCCAACGCATCAGCGCGAAGCGTGTTTTTCTTCCGCGTTCGCAGTGCGTCGCTGAATCCCGACGACATCGAGGGCGGTTTGACCTATGGCGGCTATCGCTTCCAAGTGCGTTTGACCGAAGAGCAAGAGTTCCCCGGCAGCGTCGTTCGTTACACCGATATTCGTTACGCGAATAACGGAATCCACACTCGCGGATTGCCGAGTTCGTCCCCGTTGGTGGGTGAAGCGGGCGAAAACGAAGGGACGTCCTCGTTTAACGCCAGTAACGACCGCATCGACACCACGCCTGGTTTATTCAGCGATACCACCCCGCTGGGCCAACGGCCCCAGAACATCGGCAATTTGGTCGGCAATAAGAACGGAGTGATCAGTGTTGCGGGATCGCTAAGCAGTACGTTTGATGTCGATTTTTATCAATTCGACGTCGACTACAGCGTTGGCAACGGTTCGTTGCTTCGCTCGACCGTGTTTGATATCGACTATGCCGATGGTTTCAATCGCCCCAACACGTCGATCAGCGTCTTTTATGATCCGGATGGCGAGCAAGGCATTCAATTGCCACGCTTGGTGCTGTTTGGCGAGGACGCAAATATCCTGGACGATTTAACCAGTCCTAATGGCGAGAATTCATCGCTCGAAAAACTTCTGCGTGGCTCGATCGGCACCGGGGATGCTTTCATCGGCCCGGTTTCGTTGCCCGAAGGGACGTACTACGTCGCCGTCACCGCTGACGGATCATTGCCGCTGGAACTGACTGCTAACGACTCGGTGCGTCGCGAGCCGATCAACTCGGTGCATCGAATCGTCGAAGACCGTATCAATGCTGCGACCCCAAGCACCGCGACGCAAGCGGATTTGATCAAGCTGTTCTCGGATGCAACCATCGCCGCAGGCGGGTTTGTCGAAGCTTCGGAAACCAGTCCAGGTCACGGCAAACCAACGCACTTTGATGGTTCTAATGGAACGTCACTGACCGGAGCACCGCGGATCTCTGAATTCGCTGTTGCCGGTGGCGATGCGCCGAACAATGTAGGGGGCGCGAACACTGCCAATCTGGATAACCTTGATTTCTCACTTGTCGATGACTCTGAGATTGGTGGTCAGTTTATTGGCAGCCCGTTCTTTGGTGGCGTGTCGGAAAACACATCGGTGTTCATTCCTCACGTTTCGATCGAAGGCAACTTGCGCTCGGACTTAGCGGACTTTTACCAGTTCACGCTCAATGACGATGGGCTTCGCGTGATCATCGATTTGGACAACGGCTACAATCCGTTCCAAGGAATCAATGATACCGATCCGCTCACGCCAACGTACCAATTTGATCCCACCAGTGTGGACACTGATTTTGTTCTGTTACAGCTCGATCCGGCCAACCCGGGCCAATTGCAGTTTGTACCGGGCACGGGACGTGTGACCACCTCTAACGCCAACGATGGACGATTGGGCAGTGCACCCGATGACAATGGCGGTCGAAGTCTTGACCCGTTTATCGATCTCACGCTGAACGCAGGCACCTATTTCATTGGGGTGCTGCCGACGAACACTACGTTTGCGTTTAACAACAACGGGGGAACGACGTTATCGAACGATGCGATTAGTAATAACGCACAAACCTATACGCTACACGTTTCGATCGAAGATCACGTGTTGCCTGTCAGCGCAGGCGGCAATACTGCACTGCACTACGATCGCTTAACCAACTCGACTCCGGGAACGATCACCAGTGAACCGTTTAGTTTGGCTGGGTATGTCGCCGCCGATTTACCGACGTTCTACTACAACTACAACTTTGATCCGTCCGCAGGTGACGCCGTATCGCTAAGAATCTTTAGTGCCGACGATCCGGTGGGCGTCACGATGAATGCGACACCGAATTTTGATGCCGAATGGTACCAAAACCGTATTTCGCTTGGCCAATTTGCGGGACAAGAGGGAATTCAATTTGAGTTTACCTACACGCCGTCCAGCGGTGGTGGTGGGCCAATCATTGGAACCGGCAACGGTTTGTACCTCGACGACTTTATTGTCGGCTTTGCCGAGCGTGGCGAAACGATCTTTAACGCTCGCAGCGGGGAAGACCGGTTCTCAGGATTTGGTTCCGGTGAATCGGGCGAGTATCAGCTCGAGATGCGTCCGGGAACTCAGTACGCAACGCCAACCGCGTTCGGTACCCAGTTGAATCTTGACTTCGATACCAACGATCGTCACAGCGAAACGATCACGATTGTTGCTCCGGCCGGAGACCAGATTGTCGATGGTGATACGTTTACCATCAGCGATGGAAGTGTCAGCCAGACGTTTGAATTCACGACGACGCCAGGCACTGTTCGCTTTGGCAACACCCCGGTGCTGTTTGCTGCCGGCGATGATCCTCATAACGTCGCCGAATCAATTCGTACAGCAATCCGAACGCAGACGCGAATCAAGGTCGAAGCTTCCTCGGCCGCGGGACAAGACACCAACGGGATGACCGATGGACGCTTGGCATTGGTCGGCGCTCGTGGCGGTTCGTTTATCGGGGTTGCAAATGTGAATCAAGCACCGCCTCCGGGAACTCGTTTGAACTTGGATGCAAATGGCAATTTGGAATTGCCGGTGATTTTCAATCAGGGCCTTGGTGACTTCAACTTCGAGCGTCGTCAATCTCAGTTGGTGATTCAGAACAACACGATTAGTGACGCGCATGCGATCGGGATTTGGAGTGAGCCGGGATTGCGTGATACCGATCCTGAAGATGTTCGCCAGGATCCACGATTTGGAAACTTTGATCCATTCAACCCAGGTGTGATTACGCAGCCGCATCCGTTCATGCAGCAACCGCCGGTTGGCAATCCTCAACCCGGAGTGGCTCGGAATCTGCCAACGCTTAATGACGAAGTGCTTGGCGGTTTGATGCCGGGGGTTGTGGTTCGCAACAACACGATCGACCAAGCCGGTTACGCTGGAATCAAAGTCGAAGGGGAAACACGCCCATGGATGATCGAAATCGGCGACGGCGATGACGTTGCTGACGGCGTGACGATGGCGATCGACTCGGGCGGAACACGTGTCGTGTTCGAATTCGATGACATTGGTGGTACACCGACGACTGCCAGCGGATCGGGCGTCCAGGGCGGCGATGGCGTGGCCGATGGACACGTGCCGATTTATTATCGTCGAACGCACGCGTCGAACTTGACCTACAACGGCCGAGCCGGTGCGAATGCCTACACCTCGATCGAAATGGCGACCGCGATCATGCAGGCGATCCAAGGCAGCATTCTGGTCACCAATGATGCTGCAGAACTGGTGACACCGTATGTCGGTCCATCGCTGTTGACCGATGACGAGTTTGCCAATGCAAACGCACGTTTGCCGATGGACTTTACCACCGCGGCGGTCTATCTAACCGGTGTCAGCAACATCTATATTACGACCCGTGTTGCTGAAACGCCGCGTGTCGCGAACATTACAACGACATTGGCACCGGTGGCGGAACCGCTACAACCGTTTTCACGGATCGTCAATAACACCATCTATGGTGCCGATGGTACCGAAGGTTTGTTCCCCGAATCGGCGGATCGCGAATCCGACGACACGATCGATACGGCCATTGATACCAAGATCGGTCGCAGCCATGTCGGTGCCTATGTCGACACCGCCGCGATCGGCGACAACAGCGGTCCGATTGGCGCCGCCGGCGATGTCGACTTTTACCGAGTCGAAATGGAAGTCGGCGATCGTTTGATCGTCGATATCGATACCTTCAATTCACTCGATACGGTATTGCAAGTATTTGACGCCGGCGGAGTTGCTCAGACGCTGGCTAACGGCTTGACCGTGGTCGATGCCGCCACCGCACCGAGCTATCTGAATCCCGGTTCCACGGTTGCTAATCCGACCAATGATGATGTCAACACCCGCGATCCGTTTGTTGACTTCACTGCCTTGTCGACCGGTACGTACTTCATCGCGGTCAGCAGCAAGGGCAACGAATCGTTTGATCCCTCCGATTTGTCCGGCCGGAAACTGGGCACTGGTGGAACCGGCGATTACACGATCTCGATCGAGAACTATGCGGCTCGCGGGTTCGTGATGAGCATTAACAACGGAGCGATCAACGATGGGGGTGGCGTTCGCGGTGCCGATTTGATCGGAACCACGTTTACTGTGACCCAAATCCCGGACGTTCCTAATGCCGCGACCAATCAAGTCACGTTCACCTTCTCCAACAATGTCGGAGTCGGCAATGTGGTTGTGGCGGATGCGGATCACATGCCTGATATCATTCGGGCAATCAGCACTGCGATCAATATTCATCCGTTGTTGGTCAATCACACCCAAGGCAACGGACCGGGCGGAATCAGTGGTCCGATCCAGCACGCTTCGGCGTTGGCACTGGGTGGACGCGATGGGGACAACGGTGGCGTTGAAAACTTGACGCTGCGTCAACCTGGGCCGCTGCTGCTCGATACACTCGGATCGAGTTCGGGATTGGCACCCGTATTGAATGAAAAGGGAGCCTCGCTTTGGAACGGCAACGATCTAGAAGAATTGCCCGAACGTGCCCAAACCGGCAATCCGATGTTTCATGCGTTGGCCGGTAACGCGACCGATTTCCAACAGGGTTACGGCCATAACCGATTGTCGACACCTGGAAGCGGCACGACCGAGCTTTACGTGGCCGTTAATAACGTTGCCAAGATCGAACTCAGTGCCGCAGCACGTGCGGCCGGCTTGACGCTTGATCCGGTTGCCGGACGTGACACCGATCAAGTGCTCAACGAAACCGGCGTCTTGATCGCAGGCGGTTCAAGCCCAGCGATTCTGAACAACGTGTTTGTCAATCTGCATGAAAGTGTCGTGATCGAAGAAACCAATGCACTTGGTTTCGGGCAAAACACCAACTCGCATCCCAAACCGATGACCCAAGACACGGTTGTGGTGGGGTCGGTGTTCCAATTCGATCAACCGAATCAAACCGATTTCAACAGCCGCATGACGTTTATTGCCAATTCCAATGGCATCACGACGGGAACAAACGAGCCGAGTAATCTGAACGGCGGCACCGATGATTTCAACGTCACGCTGGGCAACTTTGCTCCGTCGCTTGAATATGCGGCTGGAAACAATTTCTTGCCGATCGGGAATTCGTTGCTCGTCGATTCCTCTGTCAATTCGTTGACCGATCGCGACACGTTCAAGGCACTCAAGGCGTCGGTGGGGATCACCGAAAGCAACGTGCTGGCACCAACTCGCGATGTCAACGGCATCTTGCGAGCGGACAACCCGTTCTTCCAGCCGCCGGGAACCGTGGGTGAATCGGTCTTCCGAGATCGTGGCTCCAATGAGCTTGCCGACTTTGTTGGCCCCGTCGCGATTGCCGAGATCCCACGCGACAACGATGCCGAAGGAATTGATTCGGATCCCGCGATCAGTTTCATCAATTTGACCGGAGGCACATACAAAGAATTCCGTATTCAGCTGCGTGACAACGGCGATGCCTCGGATCCATTCCCAGGTATCGGCATCGATGACAACACCGTCGTTGTTCCTGCGATCCCAGGCCTTCGCCCACAGGGTGCGAATGTGACGCTGTTCGAAGATGATCGTTTGCTCGAAGAAGGCATCGATTACATCTTCAGCTACGACAAGACAAAGAACCTGATCACGTTGACGCCGTTGGCGGGAATTTGGCAGGACGATCGTTCGTACCGTATTGGTTTGAACAACCGCGACCGCACCGTGTTGTCGGCACCCGAGGGACGCAGTCTGTCCGACGGAGATCAAATCACGATCACCGACGCCAATGGTGGCGATATCGTCTTCGAATTCGAGACCGGTTATCAGTTGCAGTTGCCCGAAACGATCTCGCTGATCGTGCCTCAAGTGGGCACTAATTTTGGTGGCGTCAGTGACGGCGATATTTTTCAAATCAATGATGGCGTCAACCAAGTCGTTGTCTTTGAACTTGATAGCGATGGGGCTCGGCTGCCAAACAGCGTTGTGGTTGCATTGCCATCGGAGCGTCCGCCGACCGATCCCGAAGCGCTGCGTGTATTCCTAAACGGAATCGCATTGAACATCCAAGCTGCCATTGATGCAGAAGTGGCCGCCGGGCGTCTGAACGTCGAAACCAAGGTGGATCCGCTTAACGACGCCAACGGCGATCCGATCACCGATCCCAACAACGATCCGTTCCGCGTCGTGATTGGTGCCGAACCGGGGACCACCGCGACCACCAGCGGAAGCGGATTGCTGCAAGATGTGCGAACGCTTGCTTTACGCGTTCCCGAAGCGGGATCCGCATTCGGCGGTGTTGTCGATGGAGACACGTTTGTGGTCAACGACGGCACTCAAGCGATCACGTTTGAATTCGATATCGCCGGCGGCTTAGTCGACCCAGCCAACGTGGTCGTTCCGATCGCAAGCGATTTGACGGCGAATCAAGTTGCCGTGGCAATCCAGCAAGCGATTTTGGCCTCCTCCTTGCGTTTGAACGCTCGCGTCAGTGCGGATTCGGTCTACTTGAACTTGCCCATCAATGGTTCTGCGAATGTTCCCTTTGGCCAACTGACGTTGGTGGGACTCAGTCGCACGCCGACCGATGGTGACTTGATCACGTTCTCGCCGAACAATGGTTCTGACCCGATTAGCATCGAGATCAATCGCACCGATGAACCAAGTGCGGTGCTCGGAACGACGATTGACGATGGCGTGACGGTTCCGAATATTCCAGTGAACATCACCCGGCTGACCACTGCGGATGAATTGGCAGCGAAAATTGTCGCGGCGATCAAGTCGACCAAGGTCAACGGAGTTGACCGAATTGTCGGTTTGGATACCGATCAAGTGACGGTGATCGACGGAAGCCAGGTTTCGATTGGTGGAGAACAAGGTCTTGGCGTCGGAGTGACCGGGACTTCGCTCGAAGTCGTGGGCACACCGGATGTCACGGGGGCCTCATCGATCGAAGTGTTCGGACCGCTGCTATTGAACCTGCCGCTCGTTGGCGGTGGTGGTTTCCAAGACGGCAGCGTCCTGATCTTGCGAGATAACCTGGGCAACGATGTGATCTTTGAATTCAACTTGGTCAACACCCTGCAGACCGTTCCGAATTCGATTCCTGTAACGTTCAATACCTTTGACACTGTCGACATTTTGGCAGATTCGTTGGTGCTGGCGATCAATGGTTCGACCGTGGGTATCGCCGCTCAGAACCTGCTCAATGGTCGCATCTCGCTGGGACGTATTGCAGCAGACCGAGTCGAATTGAACGGGATTCCTGCCGATCCGGCCGTGCCAGGATCTGGAGCCCCCGGCGTTTCACAAATCGCGATCCGTCGTGGGATTGTCAACGACGGCGAAGTGCTGACGCTGCGTCAAGGCACTGTGGCTGTTTCGTTCGAATTTGAATCGGTCAACAACGGCGGCGGTGTCCGGCCTGGAAACATCGCGATCCCGTTCCAACCGACCAGCACGATCGGGGATATCGCAGTTTCTTTGGCGGCGGCTATCAACAACAACCGTGGCTCGCTACGGGTGACCGCGACCGCCGATTTGGACTTGCTCGGCAATCCGACCGGAACGGTTTCGCTTGACGATCTGCCAGGAACCGTTGTGGACGCCTCGCAAGCACCCACGTTGAATGTGGTCGGGGTACCGGGCGGAGCGATTGCGATTCCGATTAAACCCAACTTCACAGCCGAACAAATCAAGACAGCCCTGCTGAAAGCAATCAACAGTGTCAACCAACCGGGTGAACCGGCGTTGACGAATCTGGTTGCCGAAGACCGCGGTGGAGGAACCTTCTTTGTCGAGAACGGGCAAATCTTCCAAGGGCCGATCTCGACGTTCTACTTGCCTGGCATTAAGGACGAAGTCGGTAATCCGCTGGAACCGAACCGCGACGATCAATCGACTCAGTTCACCATTTTGATGCCGACGGTGGGACTCGATTTTGGTGACGCTCCGGATCCCGTCAGCGGTGTTCCGGGTCGTTACCCGACCACGCTTGCCAACGATGGACCTCGCCACGTGGTGGGCGGTGATATCAAGTTGGGAACCAAGGTTGACGTGGATTCCGGCGGCATCCCTGGCCATGCGGCCGATGGTGACGATCTGACGATTTCTGCGACGTCGACTGGCACATTGTTCGACGTGCAAATCGTCGAAGGACGGGTCGAGGTGACGGTGAATTCATCCGTCAACGCCTCGACACGTGACGGAGACACGATCACGATCGATACCGGCGTGGACATCGCGACGCTCGAATTTGATATCAACGGTCGTTTCGACGAAGACCATTTTGCGATTCGTTCGACCACTAATACGCCTGAATCGATTGCCGAAGCGATCAAGAAAGCGATCGAAGAGAGTCCACTTCGCCCGGCAGCCGTTTCGGTTGACGGCGCCGTGGTCACGATCGATGGAGATGATGAAGACGGTGTCGACTTTGTCAGTGATCTGAATCCAAACGGAATTCTCAATCGCAGCGTCGGCGTGACTCGCGTTGACGAAAACGGCGACTTGATCCTCGACGCCAATGGCAATGTCGCGATCTTCTTGCCGATCAAGGTCACCGGGTCGGGCGTGCTGGATGCCTGGATCGATTTCGCTGCCGATGGCGATTTCACCGATGTGGGCGACCAGATCATTAGCGGGGCGATCCTGAATGGGGACGGCGAAGCACAAACGTTCTACGTTCCGTTCCCGTCCAACGCACCGAATCCGGTCACTGCAACGGACACCTATGCCCGGTTCCGCGTGTCACGAAACGGTGGGCTGCAACCAACCGGTTTGGCTCTCAGCGGCGAAGTCGAAGATTATCGATTGCGTTTGTTGCCTGGATCCGCTCCGGCCGTTGGCAACCAACAAGCCAATCGCACGTACACCGTCCAAGAAAATCGTCCGTTACAAGTCCTTGATAGCACGGGACAGTTGACGCCAACGACCACGGGCGATGACGGGTTGTTGGTCGGAGTCATCGATGCGGATAACGATGACGTGGCCATCTATGCTCCGGACGTACGAAAGGAAACGCTGTTTGTCAGCAATGTCGAAGCGGGCGAATTGGATCTTCGCAGTGACGGCACGTTCACATTTGTGCCGGCACAGGACTTCAACGGACAAGTCACGTTCAGTGCTCGTGTGACCGATGTGAAACCGCTCGCTTCGGAGAGCGAATTGCTCAGTGCACGGCCGATCTTGGTCACGATCAATGTCACGCCGGTGAATAATCCTCCGGTGCTTGTTGGCAGTAACCCAGGCAAATCGGTGCGAATCAACGAGGATACGGTGACGACGTTCACCAAGGCCGAATTGATCGATCCGTTCTACAGCCCAGGTCCGGCGAACGAGGCAAATCAGCCTTTGATTTTCCAATCGGTGGGCAGTGTCCGTGGTCCATTCTTGTCGTCGCTCGGCGGAATCATTGCGATTTCCAGTGACGGTCAAAGCTTGGTCTACACACCGCCGGTCGATTACAACGGAACTCAAGCCGATACATTCACCTACTTTGTTGCGGATGTCCCCGGTGCTGGCCAGACGCCTGAGACCGCAGCGGTCCCCGGTGTAGTGACGATCTCGTTTGACTCGGTGAACGATGCACCTCGTCTCACCAATGACACCTACACGGCCGAGGAAGATACGCCGCTGATTATCCCTGTCCGTACGGTGGATAAGAAGGGCATCTTGGACAACGACGCTGCGGGACCGGATGACGAAGTCAACCCACCGCAAAGTCAAACGATCAGCTTGGTCACGACCGACTTCCCGCAGCGGACTTTCCGCGGCGGCAACGTCGTGCTTGAAAATGGAAATTTGCGTTACACCCCGCCATCCCAGTTCAGCGGTGTTGACCAGTTCAACTACAGCGTTCGTGATAGTTTGGGTGCCACTTCAACGGCGCTTGTGATTATCAACGTGGGTGGTCAGAACGATGCACCTCAATTCATCGGGATCAATGGAAACGCCAATGAAACGTCGCTGACCTTTGACGAGAGCAAAGACGATGCGAGAACGGTGCAGTTCGATCTTTCGACTTGGTTTAGCGACCCCGAGAATGACGATATCAGCTATACCGTCACGTCGTCGAATTCGTCGATCGTCGCCGCTCGTGCTTTGGCGGATACGTTGATCTTGGATCTGCCACCGTTTGCGTTTGGCAACGCGACGCTAAGCATCACCGCGGTCGATACCAGTGGTGCGACGGTCGTCACCCAGATTCCGGTTACGGTGAACGATACGCCGGATCCACCGACGTTGGTCGGAACCTTCAACCCGCTTGGCGGGGTCGAAGACCAATTGGTGACCGCGACGTTGTCAACCGTGTTTGCGGACCCCGACGGCGAACCACTGACCTATTCGGTTGCTCGGATTGGCAATATCACGAATCCAACTGCGGCGCAAATTGCACAGCATCCGTTGGTTCAATCGATTGGCTTTGTCAATGGTGAATTGCAGATCCAATTGAAGCCAAACCAATCGGGTGCGGTGGAGCTTGAAATTGCTGCGACCGATGGCAGTTTCCGGATCAGTGACGCATTCACCTTGACGGTCACCGCGACCCCCGATGCTCCGGTTGCCAACAACGATGGCTACAACGTTCCGGTTGGAGCTCAGTTGCAGGTACTGAACCCTGCGGACGGTTTGTTGGGTAATGACATCGATGCTGATGGCGATTCGTTGTCGATCGATCTGAACTCGGTGACACCGACCAGTCCTGATTTCGTGCTCAATGCTGATGGAACGTTTACCTTCAGAGCCAGCTCCGGCAACGTCGGTGACAAGATCACGTTCTCGTACAACGTGGTTGATTCGACGGGACTTGTTAGCAACACAGCGACAGTCACGTTCACGTTGAACCAATCGCGTTACCAGAATCCGATCGCTTCGATGGTCACGGACGTGAATGCGGACGGCGCCATTTCAGCACTCGATGCACTGCGAATCATCAACCTATTGAACCAACGTTTGTCAGGTTCCGCTTCGTCGTTGCCGGTCGATGCCATTGGCAGCCCGCCACCTGACTATGTTGACGTCAGCGGTGACGGGTTCGTTTCAGCGTTTGACGCTTTGTTGGTGATCAACGCATTGGAACTTCGTGGTGGTCAACCGATTGGCCAGGGGGAAGCGGTCGCCGAAGGTGAATTTGCGGTCCAAAGCGACTCGCTGACCAGCGACGCCAACCTTGCCGCCTCGGTCTCGTACGCTTCGGCATCCGCGGCGAATTTGCCGGTTCGCAACGCGGCCGCTGTCGAGGGCGAATCGACGACTTTGGCGGTCGATCCACGCGATGCAATATTGCAAGCGGGCTTCGAAATTGGCCGTTCGGCGGTTGAAAACGTCGTCGATCAATTCGGAGGTTCCGATGGGGGCACGGCTTCGTCGGACTCTTCGAGTGTCGACCTGGCGATTACCTCGTTGTTGGAAGATTCCTTTATCAACGGAGATGTGCAGTGAGTCATCCATCAAAATGTGCGGCTGGCGGTATCGCCAGCCGAGTTGCAACGCTAGGCATCCGAAATCTGATTTCCAGGGTGGTAGCGACCGGTAAATTCACTGTGAGGGACTGCGAGACAGCACGTGTCGTCTCGGTTTCGCCACTGAGATTTGCCTTTCCATTAACCCGATTCCGCTCCGACCGCCCTGTGGTGGCCGCGGTTGAGCCTTAGTAACACGTCGTGATTCCGTTTAGCCGTCGAGATTCGACCCCAGCTCGACATTGACCCCGGCTCGACGCCACGCATTTCACTTTATTTTTTTTTCACGACGATCCCAATATTCCTTTCAATACGATCCCTCGAGGTTCGGGCGAACATGACTCAGCGACGAAACTTTCGCAAATCCTCCCCGCTGTCGAAGAAAACTTCACGTCGTTTGCATCACGAGACGCTTGAGCGTCGCGAGTTGTTGGCTGCTGAAATTGGAATGGTGGGACAGAGCGATCCCAAGGACCTTGTCTCCTTGGCCCAAACGCCCACCGATCTGGCAACGAGCCGGCCTCTTTCGTTCTACGCTGACGGTGCCTCGGCAGCGGTGGCATCCGAATCGATGCCCGGTTTTCTGCAGATGCTTGATGCCAGCGGAACCCAGATGGCGGTGGGGGCATCGTTTGACCAAGGTGATGCTCATCCCCACGCGGTCTTTGCGCCGGGCACTCCCGACGATGTGATCGAAGCGTGGGAGAAGAAATTCCATGACAGCAACAGCGCAACTGAGATCAATCTGCCAGGATCACGTTGGAGCAATGCTGCGAGCGGGACGAGTGCGACGTTTGGTGATTCCATCACGTTGACTTGGAGCATCATTCCCGACGGAACGCCGATCGCGGGAACGGACAATCCGGGGTCGCCTAGCAACTTGATTTCCTTCTTGGACGGTATTTATGGCGGCGGAGGAAACACGGTCGCGGATCGTCCTTGGTTCCCCTTGATCCAAAAGGCCTACGATGATTGGAGTGCACTCAGCGGGGTCAATTTCGTTTACGAAGCGAATGATGATGGTGCCGCTCAAGGCGGCTCATCTGTCGGTGAGCTAGGGGTTCGGGGTGACTTCCGCATCGGTGGCGCGACGATCGATGGAAATTTCAATACGCTCGCCTTCAATTACTTCCCCGGCGGCGGTGGTGCTGCGGGAGATATGGTCATCGACACGGCCGACATCTTCTATCAAAACAATTCAAACGGACCGACGGGCGAAAATCTCGCGTTGCATAACGTGTTGATGCACGAAATCGGTCATGGTATTGGGCTCGGCCACGTTACCCCGGTCGATAAATCCAAGTTGATGGAACCCACGATCACCACTCAGTTTAGGGGGGCTCAGCATGATGATATCCTGGCGGCACAGAGCTTGTATGGCGATCGTTTCATCGACAACGACGTACGCGCTAATGCGGTCGACATTGGTGCGATTGGCACCAGTCCGATCGAGGTGCGTAACGTTTCCCTGGACCGCGATAGCGACGCCGACTGGTATAGCTTCACCGGAACCGCCGACACGTTGGTCACGTTGATCGTCGCACCAGATGGAATGGTTTACGATATCGGTCCCGATGGTGGGACCGTGCGATCGGTGGATTCCACTCAGTTAAGCGATCTGCGATTTGAGCTGTATGGTCCCGATGGCACGCTGATTCGTAGTCTTAATGACGGATTGTTGGGACGCCCCGAAGTCATTTCCGGGCTTCGTTTGAGCGAGTCGGGGACCTACACGATTGGTGTGTTTGGTCGATCGGTTTACGGTCCCACGCTGGGGGATGTGACCGAAACACAGCTCTATTCGTTATCGGTCAGTCAGAGCAATGTGTCGGATCCGCGATTGATTGCAGTTGCGCCCAATGGCAGCGACCTATTTGATCTCGATCCATCGGATCAACCCAACGAAAACATTCGTCAGACCGCGCCCACCGAATTGTTGTTGACCTTTACCGGTCTCAATGCGCTTGATGCGACGACGCTCGATGCGATCGAGATCTACTACAGCGAAACAGGCAATTTTGATACGAACGCGACGCTGGTCCCCATCGGATTCACGGGTTTGGATGCCGATGGTCGCAACGTCACTTTGCGATTTGCCGAGAACTTGAAGGATGGATTTTATCAGCTGTCCGTTTCCACGGACTTGACCAGCGTGGGAGGAGCCCCCTTCGTTCCCACCAATCCACAAACGGTCCCGGGCGACGTCACCAAACTTCGTGACGTAATTGGGTTCGAGCTTGAATTGGGGGGCAAAGTCATCGCGGTGGTTCCGCAGCCGATTGACAATGGTGTTTCGCGTCCCGACCAAATCGATGTTTACTTTGACGACCTCGATTTGTTCCGCGGCGGCTCGACCGTCGATACGCCCGCGTTCTATCAATTAATCAATACCAAGGGCACCGTAAGCAGCGAAGACGATGTCGTGATTCCGGTCGCGGGCGTGACCAAGGTCGATGCCGAGCGGAAGGTCACGTTGACCTTCGGGGCAAATCTCGACACCTATGTCAGTGGGGGAAGTAACCTACGTTTGCGAATTGGTGACAGTACCAATTTGAGCGCGATTAGTGTGACCAAACACACGGTTGTCAATTCGATCGCGACCGATCCAGGGTTAACCGCTGCTGGCGCGAATACCATTCCTGCGGCGGCAAGCGGAAGCTGGTCGACCGTCGTTGTGGGGCAAGAGATTCGCAACGCGACCGCCAGCGGCATCATTCCGTTGGTCGACAATCCAGGTGGAATTCAAGAGCCAGGGCATCGTGATATCGAAGTCGAAGATCACTATTTGTTTCCTGGGGATCGCGATTTCGACAACTCGATCACTTCGATTCCGTTCACGTTTTTGCGTAACACGTCGTATGGAACCAATAGTGCTGGCACGGCGTTGTTTAACGATATCAACGCAGATCAAGAAGAGCGTTTCCGCGAAGTGCTCGAGCTTTATGAGTCGATGTTGGGAATCGACTTTTATGAAACCGATTCTACCGGTTTGGCTCTGATTGTCGGCGACCTCAGTACTGCGGATCCCACGATTACGAGTGGTGTCGGCGGAGTCGCGGGGCTTGGTGGCCCTGGACGCGTCACGATGGACTCGCTTGATTTTCAAAATCAAGCATCGAATCGATTCGGCGGTTCCTTTTTTGAAGTTGCCTTGCACGAAGTAGGCCATGCCATTGGGCTGGGGCATGCTTACGAGTTACCGCCAGGAACGGTTCAAGGGGGTGAAAACGAGTATCCCGATACGCAGCGGCCGGGTCCGTTTATCCCGGAATGGGCATTCCCAGGCGACAACGATCTGGTTCATGGTCTATACCTGCATCAACAGGAATCGCTTGATGTCGATTTGTACCGCGTCAATGTCACCGAGACGGGAGTGCTGAAAGCTCAAACGTTTGCACAGCGATTGTCGGACGCAAGTCTGTTGGACACTCGGTTGTCCCTATTTCGCCAAGTCGGTGGAGATCTTCAGTTGATTTCCAGCAACGAAGACTACTTCGGTAGCGACTCGTTTTTGGAATTCGCAGTCACGCCAGGGACCTACTTTGTCGGCGTTGCAGCCGAGGGCAACGACGCTTACGACCCCAATTCAGGCGTTTCTTCTGCCGGTGGCGTCAGCGAAGGCAAGTACGAATTGCGTGTTGATTTCAGCTCGGATATTGGCTTGGCCATTACCGATGCAGGCGGTAGCGAATTGGACGGCGATCGCGATGGTGCTGCAGGAGGAAACTATGATTTCTGGTTCAAACCTGCCGGATCCAATACCGTCTATGTCAACAAATCATCCAGTGCCGGAAGCGGATTACTTGGGTCTCAATCGAATCCATTCAACAACATTCCGGATGCACTTGCCGCTGCTAAGGCGATGGTCGATGGCGGTGCCAAAGATGTGGTCGTCCGGTTGCTGCCCAATGGTGGTAGCGACGCCGATATCAGCACACCGCTCGACAATGTGGCGTACGAAGTCGGCTACATCGATGCGTTAAGCAAGACGCTCGAGGATGGTCGCAATTTGGTTCTGCCCGGCGGAATCCAGCTGGTGATCGATGCGGGCGTCGTGATGAAATTCCTGGACAGCCGGATTTCGGTTGGCAGTGATGACGACGGAGTCAATCGCAGTCAAAGTTCGATCCAGGTTCAGGGCAAGCCTGATTTACCCGTCTACTT
>NZ_JBFHFD010000083.1:0-19154 GCF_041583735.1 Novipirellula sp. | reverse complement strand
TTGCACGTGAGGGGCCAGAATTACCTCGCGGACCAGCGTTTGCCACTTCATGATCTCGGCACCATCCATCACCTTTTCAATTTCCGTTTTCACACGGCGAGTGGTGCGATCGACGATCTCGTTCAAATCTTCGCGGGAACTGTAACCGACCACCAATTTGAATAGGAAACGGTCCATTTGGGCTTCCGGCAGCGGGTAGGTGCCCTCTTGTTCTATCGGGTTTTGTGTTGCCAGGACGAAGAAGGGTTTATCGAGCGTGAACCGTTGGCCCGCCGCCGTGACGGTTCCTTCTTGCATCGTTTCGAGCATCGCCGACTGCGTTTTTGGCGTCGCACGATTGATTTCGTCCGCCAACAAGATTTGCGTGAACACGGGACCACGCTGGAACTCGAACTGGCGTCGTCCGTGCTCGTCCTCGTTGATCATGTTCGTGCCCAAGATATCCGCGGGCATCAAGTCAGGAGTGAATTGGATGCGGTTGAAATTCAGCTCGAGGACTTCGGCAAGCGTTCGCACCAACATCGTTTTACCGAGACCGGGAACGCCTTCGAGCAGACAGTGACCGCCACATAGCATCGCTGTCAACACGCCATGAACGATGTCGTCGTGACCGACGATCACGCGGCCAATCATGTCACGCACAGCCCCGTAACGACTACGAAACTCATCCGCTTGGCTCTGCATCGACTCGACAGTGGTGCTCATGTTGCGTTTGGCAAAGTGTGGAGAAACGAAATGACCGGACACTCGGTGCCCGATTCTAACGAAATTCCACGCCGCGTGGGGCAACCCACCCCATCATTTTTATAAGGCCAAGATGGGGGTTAGGCTTCTAGGCTTTCATCAAACCCAATTCCCAATTCCCAAAAATCCCCAAAACACGACCTCCGCATCCGCTATCGCGAATCACGTTTAGGACGGCTCAACTGAACCAAGTTGTTTTCGGCTTTGGTCGCAGGATTTTTGGGGCAATGACCACAGCCCACCGAGTCCTCCGGATTGCGGCTGAGCCCCTTGCGAATGGTTGAAACCATCGCTCGCAATAACCATGCGGCGGCCGCCAAGACAATGCCGATCGAAATGATGGTTTGCCAATCGATCACGATGCCATGTTCTCCCCTAGAAAAAGCGCGTGCCAACTTGGTAAGTCAACATGGCACCAAAATACGCGAGCACGGTCATATAAGTAAAACTGAGCACCGGCCAGAACCACGAATTGGTTTCTCGTTTGATCACCAATAGCGTGCTGACGCACTGCGCACACAGTGCAAAGAACACCATGATCGATAACGCCACCGGCACCGTGAACACCGGCCGGCCGTCAGGCCATTTCGAGGCTCGTAGCGCCGACATCAATCCTTCGTCCTCTTCGTCGACGTCGCCGCCAAGACTGTAAATCGTTCCCAAGGTCGCGATAATCACCTCGCGTGCCGGGAAACTTGCGACCGCTCCGACACCAATTCGCCAGTCCCATCCGAGCGGCTTGACCACCGGTGCGATCACATGACCGATATGTCCGAGCGCACTGTTCTCCAATAGCGACGCACTCAAGACGCGATGCTCGGCTTCGAGCGTTTCAATCTGAGCGGCGATTTCTTCAAGCTCAGGCGTCTCTGCCACGATTTCATCCTCTGCCGCTGATTCGCTCGCTGCGACTTGAATCGATTCGAGTCGTTCGAGTTCACGTTGGATTTCAAATTGTCGCGAATGGTCTCCTGGCCAAAAACCAGCGAACCAAATCACAATCGACGCCGCAAAGATCATCGTGCCCGCACGCACGACAAACGCTTTGCTCGCTTCCCAAACGCGCGAAAACAACACACTCGCCGAAGGAACCTTGTACTCGGGAAGCTCCAACACAAACGGAGCGACCTCGCCTCGCAGCAGCGTCCGTTTCAATAGCCATGCAATCGGAATCGCGACCACGACACCCACTAAATACATGGCCATCAATACGAGCGCCTGCGTCGACAGTAATCCGCCCACGTAGCTGGCACTTGGAATGAATGCTCCGATCAACAACAGATAAACGGGTAATCGAGCACTGCAGCTCATTAGCGGCGCGACCATAATCGTGGCAAATCGGTCGCGGCGGTTTTCGATCACGCGAGTCGCCATCACACCAGGCACCGCACATGCAAACGAACTCATCATCGGCAAAAACGACTTGCCGCTCAGCCCAAACATCGTCATCACGCGGTCGACCAAAAAGGCGGCTCGCGCCATGTAGCCGCAATCTTCCAACAGTGCCAAGAAGAAGAACAGCAGCGCGATCTGCGGCAGAAAAATCAATACGCCGCCGACGCCCGCGATCACGCCGTCCACCAACAAGCTCCGCAGCATTCCCGGGGGTACGATCGCCGTGACCCAGTCCGATACCAGTCCGGTGCCGTATTCGATCGCATCCATCGGATACGACGAAAACGAATAGATGCACTGGAAAATCAGGAACATCATCGCAAAGAAGCAAACCAATCCGACCACGCGATGCGTCAACACCGCATCTAACAGATCGGTTGCGTTGCGTGGTTTACCAAGCTTGGTTGAGACCACATTTTGCAGACTGCGTGCGGCCCACGAATAGCGTGCACTACACTCCATATCGATTGGATCGCCCACCTTGTCGGCTAACTTCTCGCGCGCCGCACTGATCGCAGGCAAGACGGCGGCTCCCAGGCGGCGGACGGCGCGGCGTTCCGCTTCGCCACCGCGATCCAACAACATTCGTTCAATTAGATATTGGTCGGGCAGAACCGCCTCGGCCGCCGCGCGGTGCGAGAGTGATTCCGTCGTGCAGGCTCGCGCGACCAACTCGCTTCGCAATTCGCTGCAAACTTCGTAAAACTCGCTGGGAAGGGGACGGTCACGCTGCTTTAGGTGAACGGATTCGGAATCCGCTTGCTCGAGTTCGGCGCGGATCACCGATTTCAATTCGTCGATTCCCGTCCTTCGCGATGCACTCGTGCAAACGACCGGAACGCCGAGATTCTTGGATAATTGGTCGACATCGATCACAAAGCCACGTGCGTCAGCAGTGTCAATCATGTTCAATGCGATGATCGTTGGTTTTCCAAGTTCGAGCACTTGGCTGACCAAGAATAAATTTCGTTGCAGCACGGTCGCGTTGACCACGCATACAATCACATCGATCGGCGATTCCGATTCGACATCGCCTGTCAAAACCTCGACCGCAACCAATTCGTCCGGTGAACGTGGCGCCAGACTGTAGGTGCCTGGCAGGTCAACTAGATCGATGACACGGTGGTCGCCGGCGTCGGTGGGGCCGCCCAGGTTGCAGCGTCCGATCTTCTTTTCAATCGTGACGCCCGCATAGTTGCCCGTGCGGACATTCATTCCCGCCAGTGCATTGAACAGCGTGCTCTTGCCCGTGTTGGGGTTGCCAACAAGCGCCACGCGGGAGGTTACTTTTGCAGTCGTCTTTCCCGCCGAGGGCAAGGTGCGATTGGCGGAACTCGCCATTGATTTAATCTATGTCCTAGGAAGGTCGTGCCAGAAGGAAGGAACGCTCTGGCGAAAGGAAGGGGGAGAGGTCGTGTCGATCAGGACACGGATCATCGCATCCGAATTGATTGATTACTTGCGGATGGGGGCAAAACGAACGCGGTCGTTAGGAAACCAACGCGGGTTCCGCGATCGGTTCGATCAAGACACGACGTGCTTCGCCACAACGAACCGCAATCCGACTGCCCTGGACCGAGCATTTCAACGGATCACCCAGCGGCGCCGAGCGTAGGAATTGTACCGATTGACCTGGGACAAAGCCCATTTCTCGCAAACGCGATGCAATACCATCAAATCCGTCGATGCGGACAATTTTGGCCATTTGCCCCGGTTGCAGCTGATCAAGTGTCGTCACAGTCACGCCTTATCCTTTTATTGAGAATCAGTCTCAGTAAGGCTGATTGTGAACATCTCGCGGGCTGTTGTCAAGACAGCCGGGGCATTCAGCGTTTGGACGCCCCGGAACTTCGCTAGCAAAAAACGTCGAGACTTTCGTTCCAACCGCGGCTTCGGGGGGCGTTATCGGCTGGAGGGAACCGGCCAAAGGCATCTCGATTTTTAAGGTCGCCCCACCCAAATTTCAGGTCCTGACAAACGACTCGCTCTCTTCGATCAGGATTCCGCAACTTGCGATCACCGCTGCCAATTCGCCGCGGCAGCGAAGAATCCGCCCGGAATTGTCTCAATGCCCTACGTTTCCTTGCTCCGGGGCACTACAACCAACGTAATTACATTTCGGATCTTACGATCTTCGGATCTCTTATTCTCCTTTGTTCCCAATTCGCTCGTCACTCATGTCCGACCTTGACATCCTTTTTGAAGACAACCATTTGCTGGTCATCAATAAACCAGCCGAACTGATCACGATGGGGGCAGAAACAGGTCCCACCCTGCACATCCACGCCACCGAATACCTGCGAAAACGCTACAACAAGCCGGGCCGTGCGTATCTGGGGATCGTCAGCCGATTGGATTCGATGACCAGCGGCGTGATCGTGATGGCGAAAACCAGCAAGGCTGCATCTCGGTTGACGCCCCAGTTTTCGGGACAAGGCAAAGATCTCGCCTCGAAAACCTACCTCGCCGTGCTCGAGGGATGTTTGGACGCTGAGTATGGCGAGCTGGTCGACCATGTTGCTAAAAACGATTCGGCTCGCCGCATGGAAATTGTGCCGAAACAGCGTGATGGGGCGCAGCTCGCTCGGCTGCGATACGTCTGTCTCGCCGCCACGCCCGATGCATCGCTCGTCGCGGTGCGGTTGTTGACCGGACGCAAGCATCAAATTCGGCTGCAATTCGCCCATCTCGGTTTCCCCGTTTGGGGTGACCGGAAATACGACGCCAGCAACCCATTCGAATCGGGGATCGCGCTGCATAGCTGGAAACTCGAAATCACCCATCCGACCCTACGCGAACGAGTTGGTTGGTCCGCGCCGCTGCCCGAATCGTGGCAGAAATTTGGTAAGCTAATTCCATCGCGACGAAATCTTGTCCTGGATAATTCGATGGAAGCGAAACTGGGAACGCCCGAACAGCGGTAGTTATGACCAAAAAGAAGTCGTCACAAATCAAACGTGCCGCCAAACCACGACTCTGGCCGGTAATGATCATCTCCGGAGGCCAAACTGGGGTGGATCGAGCCGGGTTGGACGTCGCGATCGCGTTGGGGATTGGTCATGGCGGTTGGTGTCCGGCAGGCCGCTTGTCCGAAGACGGCAGCATCCCCAGTCGTTACGAGTTGCAAGAGATGCCATCGAGCGACTATCCCGCACGCACCGAGCAAAACGTGATCGACAGCGACGCGACCTTAATTTTGTACGAAAAGAAACTAGGTAGCGGCACGCGATTGACGCGGCGGATTTGTGATCGACTTGACAAAGCATATTTGCTGGTGCGGTTGCCGGTTGACCAACCCGCGATGATTGCCAGCTGGCTTGCCAAGCAAAAGCCAGCGACGCTGAACATCGCCGGACCGCGTGAAAGCACGTCCCCCGGCATCTACGAACGTTCGTTTGCTTTTCTGATCGACGTTTTCAATGAACATCCCTGACACTGTCCTGCAGCTCAAACCGCTTGTCGACACAGGACTTTGTGTGCTGATTT
Source organism: Novipirellula sp. (assembly GCF_041583735.1). Lineage (NCBI taxonomy): Bacteria > Pseudomonadati > Planctomycetota > Planctomycetia > Pirellulales > Pirellulaceae > Novipirellula > Novipirellula sp. The sequence continues at coordinate 13,529 of NZ_JBFHFD010000083.1, read as the reverse complement.
GGTTGGTCCAGTGGATCATTTATCCCTCGTTTGAATACTGTGATCCCGATCGATTCCAATCGTGGCACCGGCGCTACACCCATTTGATCTCGTTCTTTGTGATCCCGCTGATGTTCGCGCAAGTCGGGCTGCACGGTTGGACGATCGTGTCGAATCCAAGTATCGCCGATGGGTTCGCGATCTTCGGTATCGTCATCGCCTGGGTTTCAACGTTCACGCTCAGCGTCCCCTGCCACAATCGCTTGCAGCAACACGGCTACGAAGTTGCCACGATTCGCCGTTTGGTCCACACCAATTGGATTCGCACCGTCGCCTGGACCGCCGTCCTTGCGAGTAACCTTTTCTCGTAGCCGCCTTCGCCAGCAGGTGTCGATTCGTATTGGCAGGCCACCCTCCACGCTCTGGCGAGCGTCGCTACAAATCGCAAATGCCGTTGCCTGCTGCCTGCAAATGCTTCACGCCGCGATCCTATTTCGCGGTCCTATTTTACTAAGCAAAACTATTTCGCGATGCAAAACAGATGTGCTTCGCCACGGATGAACATCTCGTTGTCAACGATCGCGGGCGTAGCATCGACGGTCTCACCCATCGAGCTTGTCGCTACCACCTTTAGCGTCGGCGAATCTTCGATCACCACTACCGACCCGCTGCGATCGAACAGGTAGACATAGCCTCCCGCGGCAACGGGGGATGCATAGATGTTCTGCAGCCCTGGCAATCGCTGCGTGCTGTAAAACAGTTTCCCCGTCTTGGCGTCGACGCACGACAACAATCCCGATTTGCCTTTGTAGAAATAGATGCGTCCAGACGACAGCAACGGTGAAGCGATATCAGGCGTGTCGCGATCCAAGTGCCACACCACGTTGCGGGTTCCTTCGATGTCGCCGTGGCCGTCCAGCTCGAATGCGCCCAAGAACGCGCCACGAAATCCGCTGCCAATGTAAACGATTCCGTCGGCGTACACCGGACTCGCTGCAGGACGCTGGGTTTGTCCCCCGCACGACCACAACTCGTTGCCGGTTTCCAAGTCATAGCTGCGAGCGGTGGTATCACCATTCATGATCACTTGTTTTTTGCCATCCGACGGAACCACTAGCGGCGTGGCCCAGCCGGTGGGTTCGTCGCGATCGGTTTTCCAAATCGTCTTGCCCGTCCGCTTGTCCAACGCGTACAGCGCCGAGTCACCTTCGTGGTCCCACGGCAACAAGATCATCTCGCCTTCGATCGTGGGCGAGCTGCCTTCGCCAAACGAATTTCGCGTTTGCATCTTGCCAAAATCGTCACGCTTCCACACCAGCTGGCCATCCATTGTGTAGCAGTACAGACCGCGCGAACCAAAATGCGCGTAAACGTGCTCGCCGTCGGTACAGGGCGACGCGGATGCAAAACTGTTGGTCGCATGCGTCGGCTCATGAGGCGTCGACGTGGTGGCGACCGCATCCCAAACCAAGTTGCCGGTCCCGCGATCAAAACACAGCACCTTGAAACTCATACGAGGCAGTCCGCCTGCGCGATTCGCATTGCTCGCCGGTTCGCTGGTGACGATAAAGACACGATCCTCCCACACCACCGGCGAACCCGAGCTGCGACCTGGAATATTGACTTTCCATTTCACGTTTTTGCGGCTATCGAATTCAACCGGCGGATTGGCACCGGGCGCGACTCCGTTACCCGTTGGCCCACGCCAATGAGCCCAATTGTCGGCATGGACATCCGCGGTCATCCACTGCGAAAGACATAGCAAGCTTGCCAGACCGGCAATCCAGATAGCACGATTCATAATAATTTCACTCAGTGATAATGGGGCCGAGGACTTCGACGCGCGAAGAAGATGGCCATCGAGGATTGGAGGATGACGCCGTCTTGTCGGCGGACTGCGATCGGATTGGGGGAAGGCAGGGCGGCATTTTACAGTACACTACGGCCAAGGTCATCAAGGTTCCCTTGCTCGGCTGATCCTCAATTCACCTGTTTTTCCCGATTCACCGTCATCGATGCCTGCTCTGCAAACCCGACCCTCCAAGGACACTGAACCACGTTGCTATCGCTGTTTTCGGCCTGCCGAGGCCTGTTTCTGCGACGTGATTCCCGAGGTCGATAACCAAACCGACGTGTTGATTTTGCAACATCGCCGCGAGCGGTTTCACCCGTTCAACACCGCTCGCATTGTCAATCAATCGCTTCGCCGCTGTGATTTGATGACCGAGCACAACGTCGACCTCAACCGGCGGTTCGAATCACTGCCGCTGTCTGATCGCGTCGGTGTGCTATACCCCGGCAACGATGCGAAATTGTTGAGCGAACTTTCGCCTGCCGAACGTCCCGAGCAATTGATCGTGATCGACGGCACGTGGCATCACGCTAAAACGTTGATGCGGGATATCCCTCGACTGCAAACATTGCCGCGGTACCGATTGGCACCGGCAACCCCTGGCCGCTATCGAATCCGCCGCGAGCCGAACGAGCATGCGCTATCGACACTCGAAGCCACCGTGTCGGCATTACGGGCGATCGAGCCCGAGACCGAGGGGCTTGATCGGCTGCTTGGTGCGTTCGAGCGGATGGTCGATGACCAACTCAATCACACCCCGTCAGCCACCAATTGGCGAGCCAACCAATCGCGGCGTCGCGGTTCGGCCAACGTGCCACGCGTTTTGACACGCGAGCTCGAGAATGTCGTTGTCGCCTATGGCGAGCAAGAGAAGGGAGAGCGGCTGGATCGCGGAGCACGCCGAGGAGTGCGGAATCGTTTCCGCGCTAAACCGATCCTCTGGACTGCCGAGCGGCTGGTCAGTGGCGAGCGTTTCGAATGCGCAATCCAAACCGACTCGGGACTCGAGAGTGATTTCCTCCAGCGTTTGCAGTTGACCGAAAGTGACTTTGCCGATGCTGTTTCGGTCGATACCTTTCGCCAGCAGTGGCGAGCATTCTTGCGACCGACCGACCACGTTGCCGTGTATCATTCGAACACTGCAAAGTTGCTGAGGAACGTCGATGCCGAGTTTTCCGACACCTTGATCCTAAAGTCGATTCACATGAAGTCGCACACCAAATCCGATTCGCTCGAATCGTTCTTGGTCGACCAAGCGATCCAGGCTCAAGTGGACGGCAGTTCCCGAGCATCGCTACGGCTCGCCAACGCCGTCGCCTTCGCAAAGCACCTCAGCCAACGCGAGACCACCCCGCAACCCTAGCGGCAAAGCACACGCATTCACGAAGGGGTAGCACGCGAACACAAATCCGTGGTTGGTCGACAATCGCGAAGCGATGACCTGCGATAACCAAGGACGTAAGTCCGTGGTTTGGTCGCAGATACAAAAATCGCGAAGCGATGTCATGTGATAGCCACGGACGCAAGTCCGTGATTATTCCGAGACCATTCTAGGCCAGTCGCAACGCGACGACAGGCGTTTTCACCCAACGATTTCCTGTTCGAAGACGTAGCGTGGATCAAATTCGATTTCATGTTTCTTGAGCATTGCTAGGTACTCATCGCGGAAGGTCCGTTTGCGATGATGTTCCCGTTGGCCCGCAATATACGCCTTGACTTCATTCGCCATCGATTGACTGACTGAGAATGCACCGTAACCAAGTTGCCATTGGAATTTGTTTTTCAACCATTTTTGCTCGTTGATCCACTTCGATGAGTTTGCTTTTAGCAATTGAATGGTCGCAGCGATTGCAAACGTAGGATGGATCTTAAGCAACAAATGAACGTGATCTTCAATTCCGCCCGACTTCAGTAGTACGGCTTTGTGGTCCTTTATTGTTCCTCCGATGTAAGCGAAGAGGTCGTCTAACCAATCTGAGTGAAGAAGTGGCTTACGATATTTGGTTGAAAAAACGACATGCACAAGAATACCGTGATGAGATGACATCGTCCGTTCTCCTGTCGTTGGATTACGACAACTTGTGTTTTAGGGCTTTTCCCCGAAATGTAGTCTGGGACTATTGTCTATCCTCGCGTTGCGACTGCTTGATTGCAAATCGCAGGGCGAGGGCAGGTTACGACGTCGGGTGCTATCATTACGTGGCCACCAATCGGGCAACCGGGGGCAAGTCCTCATGCCGTCGCTTCGCGACTCGGCAAATTAAGTGCAACGTTTTTCCCCGGACTGACGTCCGGGGCTACAGCCTGTCGTCGCGTTGCGACTCGCAGACAACAAAATCGCGAAGCGATGGCATGTGATAGCCACGGACGCAAGTCCGTGGTCAGCAAACAACCGATTCAATCCAGTCGCGACGTGACGACAGGCGTGCCTTTCGAGATCCACGGGCAACGACCCCACGTACCAGCAAACCATGCGATTCGTCTCTTCAACGGAGCCTGCATTTCTGTGCGATCTCATGTCGTCGCTTTGCGACTCCGCAAATTGAGTGCAACGTCTTTCCCCGGACTGACGTCCTTGGCTACAGCCTACCATCGTGCTGCGACTCGCAGACGACATAGTCGCGAAGCGATTGCAGGCGAGAACCACGGACGTCAGTCGGTGGTTCACTGCGATTTTTGGGCGGACACGCTGGGATATTGCCTTCTAACCGAGCTCGAACCGAACCGTTTTGCATCAAAGAATCGGGCGGGGATGATCGCCCGTTCACTGTTTGGGGGGCTCGAAGAGGCGGACTAGGAGCCATGGAGGGATCTCGCTACGCTATCGCTCTGAAATTCGTTCCCGGCGTCTCCTACCGTGGTGTTGCATGAAGACTGTGAGCTATTTTGCGGGCGTGCTGTGCTGTTTCTTGGTGGCTGCTGGCCCGTTGCCAGCCGAACACAATGCGGCAGCGAAGAAAACACCCCACATCCTGGCTCCTCAAGATCACAACATGCTCCGTAAACATTTGGACGAAAGCGTGCTGCGTGGCGAAGTTCCTGGGGGCGCCTTGTTGCTGGTGCACGAGGGCCAGACGGTTTTCAAAGACGGATTCGGGTTTCGCCATATCAAACACGGCAAACCCTTTACCGCGGACACGCCGTTTCACGTCGCTTCGATTTCTAAACCGATCATCGCCACGCTTGTCGTGAAGCTTGCCGCGGAGCGGCGATTGGATTTGGACCGTCCGATCGATGCGTATCTACATGAAATGAGTGATCTGGTGCTCGAGTCCGGCGAGCGACCCGTAACCATACCGACGCTGCGTCAATGTCTCAGTCACACCGCTGGCTTTCGCTCGGACTATGACGAGGGAGGACGTCCGTGGCTGCGACTTCGAGGTCAAGGGATGACGCTGGCCGATGCGGTCACCGACGAAGCCAAGATACCGATGCCGATCCATCCCGGTACCGAATTTGCCTACAGCGGGATTGGATACGATATCGCGGGCCGAATCGTCGAATTGTCGACCGGCAGTTCACTTGAAACCGCGATTCAAACGGAGCTGTTCGAGCCGCTGGGGATGACGCAGACGACGTACTATCCCGACGAGGAGACCGCCGAACAGATGGCCGATTTTTACTGGCTCTGGCGATCGGACGGAAAGTTTCGCCGCAAGCTGCCTCCGCCGCTCATTCCAGCGGGGAAATACAAGTCCGTCGGTGGCGGGATTGTCTCGACACTCGACGATTTGAACAAGTTCATGTTGTTGCACCAGAATCATGGGGTGCATGATGGCAAACCGTTCATCCCACGTGATGCGATCGAACAGATGTATCGCGGCGATCGACCGGGCAAGTTCTATGGACTTGGCTTTATGCTCAAATCCACCGGCAAAGATGGGCTGGCGAACCAGATTTCGCATTCGGGATCGAGCGGGACGTTGATGTGGTTGGATCGACAACGGCAGAGTATCGGCGTGTTGGCGACTCAGCATCGTTTCAGCGATGGAAAGAAAATGCCTGAGTCGCAAAAACGAATCCCTGCCGATGCACCGACATGGCAAGCGACCACCAAGAAAGAGGTTCTGGACCCGGTGATGGATCGACTTCAAAAGTCGAACGAGCGTCTAGTGGGTGCCCCGCAACGAAAACCGTAACAGACGCGAGTGTCCCTCACCCCGCGCAAAGCAATGCACTCGCAAGGCCGCGTGTCATCTCTTAATCAAAATCATCCTCTTGATCTTAATCCCGCCAGCGTTGTCAAACGGTGGGCAAAATCCTGGGCTGCTAAAAACTTCGGTGTTGATATCGGGGCTTCATGGTGATTTGCTCCGACGCATGTGGATGTTGCTTCTCCATCGACGAAGAAGTGTGTTGGTTTGGTGGCATTGATTACAGGCTGGAGGCCGACACACCCTCTGCCGGCGGCGTGACCCGCCGGCTACCGGAGACGGGGAAACATAGCCCAGCGGGCGGCACACTCTCGGTCAGTGTGTCGGCCTCCGGCCTTACGGCGACAGGTCGCTCTTAAACCGTTGGCTCACGCCAACGGCAGGACATGTTTCGGACTCCGGCCCATTCGATTGCTGCGAAATCAGCATCGGCGAAGTTGATAAAGCGCTGGCAGGAACCATCCCGAACGCAAATCACTGCAGACGTAATGTTCTAGTTGGCGACCCGCACCTCAACCGGCACGACGCCGGTGCACCTTAGAAACCCCATCGCGATACCAACGGATCGCCACTCACCGCCGAATCCTCCTGTTCTGGCAAAAACGGATCATCGCGGCGTCGGTTGCCCACTCAAGATTCAGGCACGCAATGTGCTCAAAAGGGCAACGCTGTGGAGAATTTAGAGACGGCGAATTACGGCGTTTTCGTTCCGTAGCTACGCTTGCCAGAGCGAGGCTGGTTGCTGGCCAATACGAATCACCACCTTCTGGCGAAGGTAGCTACGAGAAAACGCTTCACAGCGTTGTCTAAAGGGGCTCAATGCGAAACCGATTCGCCCCCCCAAAAAACAGTTAAGAACATTCGAGGTCGACGATGAACATTGATTTGAGCGAGAAGGTGGTCGTGATCACCGGTGGTAGTGAGGGGATTGGAAAGGGAATTGCGGTCGAAGCTGCCAAATGCGGTGCGAAAGTCGCCGTGATCGCTCGAGACAAAGATGAGTTGCAAGATGTCGTTGATGCGATTGAGTCCGATGGTGGAACGGCGTTTCTGGCAACAGCCGATGTGACGAATTCATCGGAAATGAAAGCGGCTATCGAAAAGATCGTGGACCACTTTGGACGACTTGACGGTTTGGTCGCCAATGCAGGCACCAACGGGAAATGGGCGCCGATTGATGAGCTAACACCGGAGGAGTGGCGGAGTACGATTGATGTCAATCTGACCGGCACCTATCTCGCGGTTCATCATTGTGTTCCCCACCTGAGGCGACAAGGCAGCGGCAGCATCGTTATCATGTCATCAATCAATGGCACCCGAACGTTCAGCAATGAAGGGGCGTCGGCGTACGCGGCAAGCAAGGCGGGGCAGTTTGCCCTCGGCGAAATGCTGGCATTGGAATTGGCGCCGGCAAAAATTCGCGTCAACGTGATATGTCCGGGAGCGATTGAATCGGAGATCCATGATAAAACCGAACGCCAACATTTGGAGAAAATCGAAACCCCTGTCGAGTTTCCCGAGGGCAACATTCCGCTGACGGGTGGCGAATTTGGAACACCCACCCAGGTCGCCTACCTCGCCGCGTTCCTATTGAGTAATCTCTCCGATCATATCACCGGCACGCCTGTATGGATTGACGGAGGCCAATCGTTAATCGTTTAAGCAGAGAAGCAAGTCATGAATCCATTTCCATTGCATACGCAGCGTCTCGAGCTGGTTCTTCCGTCAGTCGAAGAAATGTTGGCGAAGATCGACGTAATGTCGCCTGCGGACAAGCAGCAAATATCCGAAGAATGGTTGTCGCGTGTCAGCCGTGCCACATCGCCTGATCCTTGGGTTCATGGGTTCACGCTCAAACGTCGCGATGACGACACGGTCATTGGTGAGTGTGCTTTTAAAGGACCGCCAGATTCAGACGGAATCGTAGAAATCGCGTACCACGTGTTTTCTGATCATCAAGGCAACGGCTTCGCGACCGAAACGGCCGCCGCGTTGACTGTCTTCGCATTCACCTACGATACCGTCCGCGTTGTGCGTGCACACACCCTTCCCGAATCAAACGCGTCAACGCGTGTGTTGACAAAATGTGGCTTCCAGTACGTCGGCGAGGTGATGGACCCTGACGACGGCTTGGTCTGGAGATGGGAGAAACACCCAAACGCAGTCTGATTCCAGCCGAACTCAACCCGGTCTGCTTTGGCTGGTATCGAGTCGCCTGCGATGTGGTGATCGGAAAACAGATGGCGAGCGGATTGCTTGGCGGTTAAGCTGTTTTGTTGATCTACGGAACCTCCGCTCCACTCGGACAGGTTTGCATCGAGGAGTGCATCCATGCAGCATTACGACTTCATTGACGATGACGGCCAATCGTCATTGAGACTGTTGCAACGCAATCCATCGGATCGACTGCAACCGCTAATCGGACTGCGTGTTCACGTCCGTTGCTCTGACTGTGTTGCCGGCCTGGATGTCGACGCCGAGTCTTGGAGCGGATTGGTTCGATTGTTCACGCATCCATACGATAAATGCCAATCGGCCGCATGGATCTCGCCGGCAGGAGAATGGAAGCTATCTGTCGAGCGGGATAATGGTGGTGTTTTTACAATCACATCCGAGCTGGATTCGCTTCTTGACCACCACCGCTGGCAACTGCGTACTCAGTTCACAATGTCGGCAGACCGTTTTCAGCTGACTTGCACCGAGATTTTGGCATTCATTGGGACTTGTCGGTGAGAACGTCGATTTAATTACTGCGGCGTTGGTGACGTAGCCTAGGCTTCCAGCCTGGGAACCACTGCAAACCCAGGCTGGAAGCCTAGGCTACGTTAAATTCAACGTCCTTCAGCAATTCAATCGACGTCCCTTAGGCACTCGGCACAGCGGCCTTAGCGAGTCCAGATGATGTTGAAGCTGCCGGTGTGAAAGGCTTGCCGCTCGTTGATCTGCAGATCGTAGTTAGCGCCCACAGTCGTGTTGCGATGTCGGTACGCATTACCGCCGAAACCCACCAGAGCCCAGTCACGGCCTAAGTCCAAACCATCGAGCGCAAAGCTTGTTCCGTTGAAGCTGCCGGTAACCGTGGTCGCAGGATCGAGGAACTCGTGCATCCAGTGAACACGAGTGGTCGGCTGCCAGTTCCAAGCCGAATGCATCAAGGTCCGTTGGGATCCGTAGCAATGAGCTCCCAGGATGCTACGGAATGAATTCGCATCGATGTCATCGACCGTGACACCTCCCGTCCCCGTTTCAGTGAAATCGTCCTGGTGCACCCAAATGTGCTGCAGGCTACTGGTGGGCTGGATCGTCAATGACTGCCACGATCGCGTCCAGCCACGTTCCAGAAAGACGCCGGTCTGGACGCCGCCGAATTCACCTTCGACACCTCCAGAACGCAAGGTTTCGTGATCGTTGTAGCCCGCGGTTCCGGCCAAGATATAGTAGTTGCCTTGGTCGTCTTGCCGATGCAGGAAGACGCCGGCCTGTGTCCCGTTGATGTCCGCACGAGTGCCGTCATCAGAACGAATCGCTTGGTAGCCATAGTTGCCAAACAGTCCGCATAGCGTTTGCGGATCGATGCGTCGGAACACTCCGAACTGCGTGCCGCCAGCGGCATAGTCGAAACCGGCCGCCATCCCGCGTCCGTCCGCTTGTCCCCCAACGCCGTAACCTTCGATCCAACCACTTGCTTTGCCGTTGGTTCGATAGCCGTGGGATGAATGTGATGTATCATCGGTGGTTGGATTATGCACCGCGGGTCCTAGCATCTCAGCATCGACGTAGCTGACCAACTGTAAATCATCCGTTTGATGCGCGGCGTCTAAGGCGACAAATTGGATCCCGCCGCTGTTGGGTTCGCCTGGAGCGTTAAGGATGTTGTGAAGTTGATTTCGCAGCAATTGGAACTGGAAGCCACCGGTTTGAATCAAGACATGAGTGGTGTTGCCCAGCAGATTGGCTAGGGATGATTCAGCGGAAGCGGATCCTGGGGCCGGCGTCGGGTCAGGCGTTGATAACACCAAGTGCAGGGTCGATTCTTTTTGGATGTTGTAGTCGGAAAGCGTGCGACCATCTTCGAGTGATTTACCTGCAAAAATCAGTCGTTGCTGTTCCGGGGGGATGCCAGCATGGTCATGGATCTTTTGTTTCACATTTTCGATGCTGTCCGATGCTTCGACTTCCAGCGTGATGGTTTTTCCGGCAAGCGTCTTGACGAAAATCTGCATCGCCGAGGCTTCTGACGCCATGATCACGCCGACGAAAAACAGTATTCCAAGGAAGAAGGAACGGGCGGTTGGATAACCCATCGACATAAGAGAATTCGATGTTAAAAGAAGAATGGTTTGCATATGAACGCGATGTGCACGAGCCCCGTTCATCGGATCGTCATCAACGCCAATTCAAATAGATTTGCCACAAACCTAATAACCGGATCGACCGGTCCCACCGAGCCCCCGGATGGCGAGTCCTCGCCCCGCTAACGTAAAGACCAAGTGGAACATTGGAAGTAGTGGACGAGGCAACGAGTCCCAGCGACTCAGCGGCACGACGGGACTCATAGCCTTGCGCACGACAGAGAAAACACTCCCCCCCCCGCGTGATTTGTCACAGAACTCAAATGACAAAGCTATTTCCGAACAGTGCCTCGCTTTGTTTGCAGAGCTTGGCGAAATGATTGCGGCATATTTGGGTAAAACCTCCACTTTGGAAGAATTGAATGTTGGATTCGTATTCACAGGGCTCGTAAATGAGTGATCCCCAATGATTGGGGTAAGCACGAAACATCATTATGCTGCGAAACGGACGAAGAAACTGCGAATATCGAGACCTTTCTAATTTAGCAGGCAGGCATCACGGACGCGGGGCGATATCCCGAAGCAGCCGCCAGGCGGCAAGCCGATTTGAATATTCTCACGCCTCGCTGCCGTCGTCACTTCGTTTCCTGTTGTCGCAGTTTTTCCCGTACTCCCATCAAAATTTGTCCAAGCATATTTTTGCCACTGCCGTCGCCGCCGTCTCCCCAGTAGTCGTCATTCGCGGTGTGCTCGACCAGTTTCGCATTGCCGGTCGCCAGCAACCTTTCACACAAGTCATCGTGCTGAGTGAACTTTGCCATGACCGCATCCCGCATCACGTTGTCTTTGATTGACTCCCAATCACGGCGAAGCTTCTTTTTGCGATCTCGTCCAAGCCGAGCGGCAATCATCGGCGTCTTGGCCTTTCGCACTTCTTCTCGGTGACCATCGTCTTGGAATTTCTATGCTTGAAAGTAGTGCTCGGAAGTTGGCCAGCGTTTTCCTTTCAGTTTGATCGAGTAGGCAGCAAAATTAGAGAACTCGCCATACTCGTCGTTTACGCTGTAGAAGTGGATGACGCTCGGTTCTGGCATGTCCCTGTCCTGGAGTTCCGTTTGGTGTATGCGGATGTTTACAAGAGACAATACCGCGCTGGAAAGGTTCGGAAGATGTGAACCATTCCACAAGAACCGGTGTCGCAAACGCTTATCCTAGTCCACTAAAGATACTGTTGGCCGCCGACCAAATTTAGGAGGGCGAAGAAATCAATACACAATCGAGTCGCCCGTCAGATCCGCGACCACTTTTGATTCTCGATGTTGATGAGACGTTAATACACGCTTCAGAAGATTCATTGAAGCAGCCCGTTGATTTCCGCTGCGGCCCCTACTTCGTATCGCGAAGGCCATATTTACGCCAGTTCTTGTCGGCATGTGCGGTTCGGTTTCAATTGGCTGTTTGGTCGTCTTCAAGTGCCGACTATCTGCACGCGGTTTTGGCACAAGCCATTCCATCGGATGTTCAGTTGGCGTTTGTATGGAGTCGTGATCGCTGTGTTCGTCGATTTGACGCAGAGTGGCAGGAGTATTACTTCGTAAAGGACCTGAGGAAAGTAAAGCAGATCGGCTTTGATCTTGCACAAGTCTTGGTCGTGGATGACACTCCGAAAAAGCTCGAACGCAATTATGGCAATGCAGTCTATGTGAAACCGTACTTTGGTGAATCGGACGACGACGAGTTGTCTCGACTGGCGGCGTATCTGCCCACGCTTGCAAGGGTTGATGATGTTCGAAAAATTGAGAAACGGGGCTGGCGACGTTCTCTTCGCCCGGCACCGTGAAGATGACGCATCAATATCGATGCGTCGGACGTGCGGAGACCGTCGATTGCGTTCTTAACGCCGGCATGTTTGGCTTTGCATGGCGTTCAGCAACAAAACGTCTCGGGCAACTGGTTGTCTACCGAAGCTAAAAAGATGCAGCTGGCACTCCAGGGGCAATCGATCGATCGTGGGATCTCCTGCCGTCGCTTCGCGACTGGTAGGAACGGGGGGATCGTTGGCTCCAGTGACCGCAGTGCAAGCTAACAGCTTTCCCAGTCTTATATTTTCCTGCCCCTCCCATCTTCCTGCCCAACCACTGGTTGCTCAGAGCGAATCCGCCATTGAGAAGCGAGTTCAGTGCGATTTCGAGATGAGCTGTCCAGCATCCCGCCATAGAAATCTTTCTGTCGCACCAATCTTGCTGTCGTTACATGCGGTGTGAGCGTCTTTGTCAAACGGGAACAGGTCGCATCTGCATTTTCCGGATAGGCCTGATGCGACAGGACACCCCAAAGGTCACGTTCGGCGACCGTGGTATTGAGTTGACAGAAAGATTGGTGCGACAGAAAAATGAGAGTGCCACGGCGATTCGCGATTGGGGTTGGTCGGCCAGTTCTTCTTCATTTTCTAACCTTTTCCATTTTTTAACCTTTCACTGCATTTCAGCTGCACGGGATCGGGTTGGCGAAGGCAGCACCTGCCGTCGCTTCGCGACTCTGTGCGATGGGGTGTGTGAATTTCCACGGACTCACGTCCGTGGCTACAACCTGTCGTCGCGTTGCGACTGGTAGGAACGGGGGGAATGGTTGGCTCTGATGACCGCAGTAGAGACAGTGTAGTTGCCCGATCTTTAATTTTTCTACCCCTTCCCCTCTTCCTACCCAACCTCTGGTTGCGCAGAGCGAACCTGCCATCGCGCGGCGAGTTCAGTGCGATTTCGAAATAGGTTGTCCAGTATCCCGTCTTTGAAATCTTTCTGTCGCACCAATTTTTCTGTCCTCACCTGCGGTGTGAGCTTTTTTGCCGTACAGGAACAAACGCGTCTCGGAGTCTGCGGAAACGCGATACGACGGAACGTTCTACAGACCTTGTTCGGCGCCGATTGTGGTATTGAGTCGACAGAAAGATTGGTGCGACAGAAAAATGTGAGTGCCACGGCGATTCGCAAGTGGGTTTGATCGGCCAGTGCTTCCCCATTTTCTAACCTCCCATCTTCTAACCTTTCACTGCGTCTCAGTTGCGTGGCGTCGGGTTGCAGACAGCTGCATCTGCCGTCGCGTTGCGACTGGTTGGAACGGGGGGAATGGTTGGCTCTGATGACCGCAGTAGAGACAGTGTAGTTGCCCGATCTTTAATTTTTCTACCCCTTCCCATCTTCCTGCCCAACCTCTGGTTGCAATGAGCGAACCAGTCATCGTGCGGCGTGTCCG
>NZ_JBFHFD010000082.1:0-19159 GCF_041583735.1 Novipirellula sp. | reverse complement strand
GATCCGCCGCCAAGCAGGGGTCAATGCGTTCGAACTCGAAGAACGTTTTCGTGCGTTATCGAAAGTGCGTCGACACGATCACGACTCGGCGGACGAAGTCGCCGTCCGAATCGCCGAGATCGTGGACGATTTGGATTTGCAACAGATCTGTGAAGTGGCCCGAGCTTTCACGCTCTACTTTCAATTGATCAATGTCGCCGAAGAGCACCATCGCGCGAGGGTGCTGCGGACACGAATCAAAATGGAGTCGCCGAAACCGATCGCCGAATCGATTCGTGCTGCAATCGCGGAACTGGCCGACGCCGGGGTCGACGAGCTGCACATGCAGAACATGTTGCAGGGGCTGCATATCGAGCCCGTGTTCACGGCACATCCCACCGAAGCTAAACGCCGTACTTTGATCTCGAAACTAAAACGGATCGAAGAAGGCCTCCGTCATCTGGACGAGATGAACTTGTTGCCGGCAGATGAAGTACGCGTGAAACAGGGAATGTTAGCCGAGATCACCGGGATGTGGCTCACGTCGCAAGCTCGGCAAGCGAAACCGACCGTTACCGACGAAGTTAAAACGGGGCTTTACTATTTCGACCAGACGATTTGGGATGTCGTTCCGAAGATCTATCGCGAGATGGAAGAAGCGCTCGCCGAACATTTTCCCTCGGTGCAACTGCCCAAGCGGTTTCTGACATTCGGCAGCTGGATCGGTGGCGATCGTGATGGCAATCCCAACGTCACGGCGTTTGTTACTGCCGAAACACTACGGCTGCATCGCGGTATGGCTTTGTCGCGGCATGGCGAGACCGCCGGGGCGCTAACACGGACGCTTAGTCTCAGCGAGCAATTGCATACGCCTGCAAAGGAGCTGCTTGAATTGCTTGAACAGGAATTGGCAGGCAACTCGGGACACGTCAAGTTTCTGGCGGAGCAGTATCCGGACGAGCCCTATCGCTTGCTGGCCGCGGCGTTAAAAGCGGATTTGAATGATGCCAATCATGACCCCGTCAAATCGCGATTGTTGGAAGACGACAACTCGCCGATGGCCGAATTGCGCACAGCAGCGGACCTGCTAAAACCGCTAGAGAGCATTGACCTTAGTCTGCGCAACGGACGTACCGATACGATCGCCGACGCGCAGTTAAAAGACGCGTTGGTCCAAGCCAACGTCTTTGGGGTCAACGTAGCACGATTGGATATTCGTCAGTTCAGCGATTATCACGACGCAGCGTTGGCCGAGATTTTTGCCAAGCTGGGTGTCTCCTCGAACTACTTGGAACTCACTCCAGCGGAACGAGCCGAATTGTTGACGGCGCAACTTGCCAGCGACAATCCCGAGATCGGCGAACCGAGCGACTACAGCGAAACCACCGCCGAGCTTTTGCAATTGTTTCGGGTCATTGCGAGAGCGGTGGAGTTATACGGCCCAGAGATGATCGGACCGTATATCATCAGCATGTCCAAGGACGTCGACGACGTACTGGCCGTATTGCTATTGGCAAAATGGTATGGACTGTGTCAGCGGAGTGATGGCAATCCACAGGCGCTGCCTGCGATCGCACCGTTGTTCGAGACTCGCGACGACTTGAAAAACGCGCCAGAGGTCATGACAAAATTGTTCGCTCATCCTGCTTATCGCGAGCATCTTGCGGCGCAGGGAATGGAACAGAACGTGATGATCGGCTATTCCGACAGCAACAAGGACGCCGGTTTTCTGACAGCGACCTGGGAACTGTATCAGGCGCAGGATCGGCTAACGAAATGCTGCCGCGAGCACGGCGTGTCACTGACCATTTTTCACGGTCGGGGCGGCACCATCGCGCGAGGCGGAGGCCCAGCCAACCGCGCCATCCTGGCTCAGCCGCCGGGGTCCGTCGAAGGGCGTATTCGTATCACGGAACAAGGCGAGGTGATTAATGATTACTACTTCCACCCCGAGATTGCGGCTCGTCATTTAGAGCAACTCGTTAGCGCGGTGTTGGTTGCTTCGACGCCGGCTCACAAGCGAAAGGCGACTCCAAAAAAATCTTGGTTGGACGCGATGGAACAGCTTTCGGCCACGGCGTTTCGCAGCTACCGCGAATTCATCTATGAAACGCCGGCACTGTTGCAGTATTGGCAGGAAGCGACACCGATCAACGAACTGAGTAGCATGCGAATCGGATCACGTCCGGCGCGGCGAAAGGGAAACGATGTGCTGGCTGGTTTGCGTGCGATCCCGTGGGGATTCAGCTGGATGCAAAGTCGGCACAATTTGCCTGCATGGTATGGCGTCGGTCAGGCGATCGCGGCGTTTGTCGGCAGCGGTGATGACGCAGAGAAGAATTTGGCGTTACTACAAGAGATGCATCGCCATTGGCCGTTCTTTCGGGCAATGACCGACAACCTGCAGGTCGCGCTGGGCAAAGCGGACATGGGCATTGCTCGCCGCTATGCCGACTTGGTCAGCGATGCGACGGTGCGTGAGGAGATTTATGAGTCGATCAAAGCGGCCTACTCGCTGACCGAGCATTGGGTGCTACGCGTTGCCGGACAACGTGCGGTGCTGGAAAATCAACCCACGCTGCAGCGGTCGATCCGTCTGAGAAATCCGTACGTCGACCCGCTGAACTTCCTGCAGGTGCGGTTGTTGAAACAGATGCGGCAACAGAGCGGCGGCAGCGAAGATCCCGAGTTGCAGCAAGCCTTCTACATCACCATCAACGGCATCGCCGCCGGGCTGAAGAATACCGGCTAAGCGCGACAGGGGGGGCCATCTTCCTCCAGACCGGCTCCGCCGTGGACACGTTCATCGCTGACTTGCTTCTTCATCGGCGTTTTCTGTCCGCGGCGATTCGTTCATGATCGCGATAGCCAATTCATGACTCGATTACGTCGTCCTAATACATGCCCATGTCGGTGGACACTTTTGACACTTCCTTTTCGGGTTTATCGACAATCATGACGTCGCTGGTTAGTAGGAGTGCTGCAACGCTGGCGGCATTTTGGATTTCACAGCGAACGACTTTCGCCGGATCAATCACGCCCGCTTCCATCAAATCCTCGTAAGTATCCGTCATCGCGTTGTAGCCAAAGTTACCTGTTTTTTCCGCCACCTTTTCACAGACCAAACTTCCGTCTTGCCCCGCGTTTTCAACGATGCACGTCAGCGGCCAACGGCAAGCTCGTTGGACAATCTTGTAGCCCACCAATTCGTCTTCGTGCATCCCCGCGCGCTCGATGGCTAACGACGCCCGCAATAGCGCGACACCTCCGCCCGGCACGATACCTTCTTCACTAGCCGCTTTCGCTGCAGCAATCGCGTCTTCGTACATGAAGTGGCGTTCTTTGACTTCGGTTTCGGTCATCGCGCCAACATTGATCTTTGCCACACCACCGGTCAACTTGGCGATTCGCTCGTCCAGTTTCTCTCGGTCATAGTCACTGGTCGTCTTGGACCGTTCGGTGCGAAGTTGCTCGATGCGTGCTTTGATCTTGTCGCTCTCGCCATGTCCTTCGACGAGGGTGCACGTGTCTTAATTGATGATCACCTTGCGTGCCTGGCCGAGGGAATCCAATTCGATGGATTCTAATTTCACTCCCAAACTTTCAAATAGCGGTGTGCCGCCGGTCAGGATCGCAATGTCTTCGAGCATCGCATTGCGTCGATCGCCATACCCTGGCGACTTCACCGCAGCCACGCTCAGCGTGCCTCGAAGTCGATTCACCACAAGGGTGGCGAGGGCTTCGCCGTCAACGTCCTCGGCAATGATTAGCAAGGGTTTACCCGCCTGAGCGGTCTTTTCCAACAGCGGAACGAGGTCCTTGATCGCACTGATCTTCTTTTCGCAAATCAAAATCAAAGCATCGTCCAAAATACACTCCATCTTTTGAGTGTCATTGATGAAGTAAGGTGACAGATAGCCTCGATCCATCTGCATCCCTTCGACCCATTCGATTTCAGTTTCTGTCGACTTGCCTTCGTCGAGCGTGACGACGCCATCCTTGCCGACCTTTGCCAAAGCTTCGGCGACGTGTTTACCAACCCGTTCGTTGTTGTTGGCAGCAATCGAAGCCACTCGTTCAATTTGCTGGTTATCTTTCACTGGCACCGACATCTTTTTTAGCTGCGTGACGATGTCTTGGACGGCATACTCGATCCCCTGCTTCATATAGACCGGCCGCACTCCGGCGACCACGGCCCGCAATCCTTCGCTGAAGATTGCTTCCGCGAGAACCGTCGCCGTGCTCGTTCCATCGCCTGCGACATCGTTGGTTTGCGAAGCGACCTGTCGCACCATTTGCGCGCCAACATCTTCCAAGGGGTCATCCAGCTCGACCGCCTTGGCGACCGTGACGCCATCTTTGGTCACCGTCGGAGCACCAAACTTCGACTTTAGGATCACGTTCCGACCGCGTGGACCGAGCGTCGCTTTGACGGCCTTGGAGAGAGTCACAACACCACGACGGATCGACTCCATCGCGGCATTATCAAATGCAATCAGTTTCGACATATTCTTCTTCTTATAAAGGGCGAATGAAAGGCGATCTGCTCACTAGATCGCGCCACTGGCGTCGACCGTCTCACGACTATCGGGTAACGGATAACGGCAAGGTCCAATGCACAACCCTGCGATCAGAAGCTTGATCCAGACCGACTAGGATCCTTTGTTAAATGAGTGGCAGCACTCATCGAGTTATAGCAGCAGCTCACGAAGTGGTTTGGGAAAGATGGCTCGGACGTCATCCATTTCTCCTTCGCTGACATGGGTTTTAACGACCTTCATGACGGCGTAGGTCAGCCGCTCGGGATCCACGCTTGGGTCGTCGGCAAAGGCTTTGAAAACATGAGTCAAGAACGCTTCTTTGGTGCGGTCTTTCACTGGCACCGCATGGGGTCGCCAGCCTTCGTAGAACATGCCGCGAAGAAGCATTGGTAGTTGCGAGGCAAAGTCAGCCGTTTCATGAACGGTCAAACGGTCGCGCAGAGCGTGCAAAACAGCGCGCAGTCCGCGGTACGTCTTTTGTGAGTCCTCCCACTGCATCTCGTGCATTAACTCGTTAAGCCACTGCTTTGTCTTTTGAACCGTCGACGCGAGCGCGGGGATATTCTTATGCTCACGGCTTGTGGGTTCAAGATCACCGGGCTTGACGTTGTCAACATAGAAGAACTCTTCGACACCGTGGACGTTTCGATAAACGGTTGTGTCAGCCATGATCAATTGCTCCGTTGATTAGATTGAGAATCGACAATGCAACCAAATGCAAGTGGCGGACCAAAGTAAGGCAGCCGTCCCCGCTTGCAACGATTCCCTTCACAAGCGGAGAAGGTTCCACCACGAAAAGGCGCACGTTTTGCATCAATGATAACGTGGAGGTATTGACAATGACGGACGCACCCCAACTTGATCACCCTTGGTTGATCGCGGTTTGGCCCGGTATGGGGCACGTTGCTCTGAGCGCAGGTTACTATTTAATGTCCAAGCTGGGGATGAACCAATTCGCCGAGCTATCTGCGAGTGAGCTATTCGATATCGATGCGGCGATTGTCAAAGACGGCTTGGTGCAGAAGCCGCTGCGGCCTCGCAGCCGACTGTTTTCTTGGAAGGCCCCCTCAGGCGGACGCGACGTGATCGTGTTCATCGGCGAGTCGCAGCCGAACCTCGGCAGGATGGCGTTTTGTGAACAGCTGATCGACTTTGCTTGCGATCAAGGAGTCGAGCGACTGTTTACCTTCGCGGCAATGGCAACCGACATGCAGCCTGGTACCGAAGCTCGTGTTTTCGCTGCTGCAACACAGCAGTCGTTGCTCGATGTGACGAGGCAGTTTGATGTCAGTCCACTTGACGATGGCCAAGTCGGCGGACTCAATGGCGTGTTGCTTGCTGCCGCGGCGGAGAAAGGAATGCCGGGCATTTGTTTACTCGGCGAAATGCCACACATCTTCGTTCAAATGCTCTATCCGAAAGCGTCGCTGGCGGTGCTTCGCGTGTTCGTGAAGATGGCAAAGATCGAGCTGGATTTAGCCGAACTGGCTCAGCATTCCGAACAAACCGAACATCGGCTGGTACAGATTGTCGCCGAAATGCGAAGGAGTCTTGAGCCCGAACCGCAGAAAGGAGAGGGGACGGTGGGTGAAGATTGGAAGTTGCTGTCTGGGATTTCGGAGGAAAACGAACAGCGTATCGAATCATTATTCGAAATCGCGGCACAGGACCGCAGCCGCGCCTTTGAACTGAAAAACGAGCTTGACCGATTGGGTGTGTTCGAGGACTACGAGGATCGGTTCTTGGATTTGTTCAAAGAGCCATAGCGTCTTGAACAACTCGATCGGTCGAATCCAAACGATTCGACCGATCCATCCAATCTAGATTTCCGTCGGCACGCTATTTCGCTTGTACAGCAATGCGTTTGGACTTGGCTTCTTCGCCCTTGGGCAAATGCACCTCCAGGATACCGTTCTTGTAACTCGCTTCGATCTGGTCGTCTTTGATGCCCGCCGGCACGCTCATCGTCCGATAGAATTTCCCATAGCTGGTGAAATGACCGCCCCCGTTTCCAGAGTTATCTTGCTCGGATTTGTGTTCAGCCTGCATCACCAAACGACCTGCCGACAGTCGAACGTCGATTTCGTCGAGTTCAAATCCGGGTGCTTCAGCACGGACGATGATTTCGTCCTCCGCATCTTGCACGTCACATCCCCAACCATGATTCCAAGCATCGTCCAAATCGCCACGCCACAAATTTGAAAGCATGCGGTCGAAGTTGGCGCGGAACTGCGCCAATTCATTGTTGGGGTCGATTTCCATCAACTCAGGATCTCTTTGATGTTTCCGCGGAATGAGGTTCTTGAACATGGATTGGTTTCCTTCGAAATGGAAGATTTGGCCTGGAAATGAAAACGCTAGCCGCGGGTTGTTTCGTGATGCGGGGACCCTGCTGCCCCCGCGGCTAGCCATGAATGATTTGTTCGTCGGATCGGTGTTTGCTAGGTTTCTCAACCAACGTGGCAAAGTCCTCGGCCATTCCGTTGGGACAATACACAACCAGCAAGACGTGTGCCGAGCCGCCTAGCTACCGGCCTGCAAACTCGAACTGCCGAGTTTGCGTTGGTTTGGTTTGCTTCGAATGTTCAGTCTTCTTCGGATGCGACACGCCAACCCATCGATAGTCCTCCTCATCCGATGCAACGACCACAGCAGTACATTGCCCGCATGCAACTTCTCTTCCGAGCAATTCGATTCGCACTCGCATACCACGACCGCAAACAGGACAATCTTGATTGAAATAGAGTTGGCTTCGATGCATCGATATCCTCCGAAGTGACGAGATGGAGTGGCACTCGCGAGTGCAGGC
Organism: Novipirellula sp.; assembly: GCF_041583735.1. Classification (NCBI taxonomy): domain Bacteria; kingdom Pseudomonadati; phylum Planctomycetota; class Planctomycetia; order Pirellulales; family Pirellulaceae; genus Novipirellula; species Novipirellula sp. Next base: position 11,830 of record NZ_JBFHFD010000082.1, on the reverse strand, counting down.
CAGCTGCCTGATCCCCATCACCCTAGACAAGGCAAGAAACGAAAAGGCAAACGTATCCGAAATGTATGCAACCTCCCACCAACGGCCAGTCGCGAACAACCCGGTATGCGTGTCAGGAATTTCCTGGCATAGGAATGTGCGCTGAACTGGTGTCGACGTTTCGTTCCAGTGCGCTCCGCTGCAACGCACTTAAATCGCGATTTCCTCGGCGACAGATTGCGATCACGCTGACTCCGATAATGTCAGCTGGTTTGGGAATCCAAACTGCCGAAATTTATTTTGGGTCAAAAAATTGTCATGCGATCTCGGTCGCCGAAGTGTCCAGCGAAGGAGTAGGGATCACCCCCAGACGTTTGACCTTGTTAGCATCGGGGATCGTCGTCACCGCAAGATGGCGAATTTCATCGTCGGGGAGGCGATGCAAGGCATTGTGCAATCGTCATTTCGGCGGACGCGTATGGCACCCCTTCGCCGCCGATCTTCGAAAAGCGATTACTGGCGTCCAGTAATCGTAGTGAAACCGTCTCATCGACACTCGCAAGATCGCACGCGCGCTACCCACTACCTTGAATCGAAATCGGCTCTCCATTGGAGCAAATTTTAAAATTCCAAGATCATGCTCCTCCTCGGATCCACCACCCGCGTTGGCTCGCCCACGCGCACTTCGGCGTGCGACAGCGGATCAATGATCCGTATTTGCACACCTGAAACCGGCCGTCCGCCGGTTGCTGCTTAGCTGCTTAGCTGGCAAAGCGTAAATCAACGTTCAGCCGGCACGTTGACCGAAACCCCTGGGTGACAATTTGGCTGTTCCATAGCCTGTGAGATTGGGGCTGAGCGGACTAAACTTTCAGCAGACTAGCCAATAACTTTTCGTGGGATGATGACATTGACGAAGGACAAACCAACAACGAAACGCTTCCCCATTGTTGGCATTGGTGCTTCGGCAGGCGGGCTCGAAGCACTCGATGAATTGTTGGACCATTTGCCGCCCGATACCGGCATGTCGTTTGTCATCCTGACGCACCAGCATCCTGGACACACTAGTATGCTGCCAGAATTGCTCTCGCGTGAAACCAAGATGCCGGTGGTCGCCGCAGCCAATGGAATTCAACTGCAGCCCGACCATGTTTACGTTGGCACACCAGGGGGCCGCTTGACGATCCATGATGGAATATTGCGACGAATCGAGGAGGATACTCTGTCGGACCGCCTGCCGATTGACTCTTTTTTTCGCTCATTGGCCGAAGACCAAAAAGAATATGCCATCTGCATCGTGCTCTCGGGAACCGGCAGCGATGGAACGCTCGGATTGAAAGCGATTAAAGCCGGCGCTGGAATGGCGATGGTGCAACTATCGCATTCGGCGAAATTTGCGGGAATGCCGTCCAGCGCCGAGGCCACTGGGATGGCCGACTACGTATTGGCTCCATCCGAAATGCCCGAGCAACTGATCGCCTATGCCCGCGGACCTTTCCTGAGTGGCACGCGATCTTCCGGCAATTCATCGCCCGCCGCTCAGCCCCTTGTGATCGAAGCGGAGCCGATGGCGAAACTATTGAAGTTGCTTCGCACGCATACCGGACACGATTTCTCCGGTTACAAAGTGAACACCATTCGGCGTCGAATCGAACGGCGGATGAACATCCACCAGATCACTCAGCCGGAAGCGTACGTTCGCTTTTTAGAACAGACCCCGCACGAGATCGAACTTTTATTCAAAGAACTGTTGATCAGTGTCACCAGTTTTTTCCGTGATCCCGAATCGTGGGAGACGCTCGCCAAGGGACCGCTGACACAGTTAATGAAATCGCTTCGTGACAACGCAACGGGCGGCGACAAGACACTCCGAGTCTGGGTGCCAGGATGTGCGACGGGTGAAGAAGTTTACACGCTCGCGATCGTCATGCGAGAATGTGCCGAGAAACTGAAGCTACGTTTTAACTATCAGATCTTTGGTACCGACTTGGATAGCGCGGCGATCGAAAGTGCGAGATTGGGGCGTTTTCCCGCAGGGATCAACGCGGATGTATCGCCCGAGCGACTCGAGCGTTACTTTTCCCATGACGACGGACACTACATCGTTCGCAAAGAGATTCGCGAGATGGCGGTGTTTGCGCCACAGAATCTGATCAAAGACCCGCCGTTTACGAAGCTCGACATCATCACCTGTCGCAATTTGCTGATCTACTTGGATGCGGAACTGCAGAAGCAATTGATGCCAATTTTCCACTATGCACTGAATCCCGGTGGATTGATGATGCTGGGGTCATCCGAAACGACGGGCCATTTCGACGATTTGTTCGAGACCGTAGACAAGAAGTGGAAGATCTACAGACGCAAGGGATCTTCACCAGCGGTCCACAACCTCCCCGAGATGCCGTCTAAGAAGAACGAGGACGTGCTAAGGACGACTGCCCCGTCCAGCGTGGTATCGCAGGTTCGCCAATCGCAGATTGCGGTTTTGCTCGAACGGATTGCCTTGGATCGCTTTTGCCCCACGTTTGTCGTCGTCAACCCGATTGGCGACCTCGTGCATGTGCATGGCCGCACGGGCGACTATTTCGAATTGGCCGAAGGTCACGCGCGGACCAATGTCTTGGACATGGCACGCGAGGGTTTGCCGCATGAGTTGGCGTCGATAATCCGTTTGGCATCGTCGACCGAACACGAAGTCATCCGCAAAGAGGTGCGGGTCAAGACGAACGGCGACTATATCGTGGTTCATCTTGCCGCCCAGAAGATCACCAAACCCGAGCCTGTGACCGGTTTGATCTTCATCACTTTCCGGCCTGCCGAAACCGCCTGTACAACCGTAGATAAAGAGTCCACCGACCAGGTGATTCCCGCAGGACAAGTCAGTGATAGCAAAATACTCACGCGTGAGTTGCAATTCTTGCGTGAGACACATCAAGAGACGCTGCAAGAATTAGAAACGTCCAACGAAGAGCTCAAGTCGGCCAACGAGGAACTGCAATCAACCAACGAAGAGATGCAAAGCACGAACGAGGAACTTGAGACATCCAAAGAGGAAATGCAATCGCTGAACGAAGAGTTAACCACAGTCAACGTGGAATTGCAGTCGAAGGTCAACGATTTGTCGCAGGCCAACGATGACATGCAAAACCTGCTCAACAGCACCGACATTGCCACAATTTTCCTAGATGACGATTTGCAAATCAATCGTTACACCGTGCAAGCCCCACAGATCGTGTCGCTACGTCCGAGCGATATGGGGCGACCGCTGAGCGAACTAACTTCCAAGTTAAAGAACGTTGATTTGGGCCGTGATTGCAAGGCGGTTCTCGACACCTTGGTGCCGAAGAAACAGCGGGTCGAAACCATCGATGGCACCTGGTACTTGATGCGGATTTTGCCCTACCGAACGACCGACAAGGTGATCGACGGGCTGGTGCTGACATTCGTCAACATCCAAGAACTCAAGGATGCCGAGACAACGGCGAAACTGCGGACCTATTTCGAATCCATCTTCAACGCCGTGCGGCAACCGCTGGTCGTACTGGACAAAAAATTCGCGGTCCTCTCCGCTAACCAATATTTCTACGACACTTTCCAATTGCAGATCAGCGACGTTATCGGTCATTCGCTCTATGAAATCGATAAAAGTGCATGGGACCAACCGAAACTGAAGGACGCCATTGACGCCGTCCTAGCGGAGAATGCGACGCTGGATGATTTGGAAATTGAGCAGGAATCTGCAAATCGGGGTAAAAAGAAGTTCACACTTAGCGTCAGACGACTCGGCAACACACTTCCGGTGCTAGGCCACTTGCTGCTAACGATGCGAGAAATAGCTGAATGAGCGAATCCGATCAATCGTTGCGAAGCCGTGCTCTGGCGATGCTAAAGACCTCTCTCGAAGATGCCGAGCGGATGCCGGCCGAAGAGCTTCCGAAGCTGCTTCATGAACTTCAAGTCCATCAAATGGAACTGGAGATTCAAAATGAGGAATTGCGTCGCACCCAAATTCAACTCGCCCGTTCCCGTGACAGTTACTCGGATCTGTACGAGTTTGCTCCGGTTGGCTACTTGACACTCAACCGACAGGGCGTCATCGAGCAAGCCAATATTACTGCGGCAACGATGCTGCACGTCAAACGCAATCATCTCGCCGGACGCAAGTTCAGTGATTTCGTGAGCGACGAATTCCAGGACATTTGGCATCTGCATCGGCGCGAGGTGTTCGCAGAGTCGAAGACGTGTGCTTGTGAGCTAAACATGGTATCCCATGACCATGCGTCGGCCACGTTTCGTTTGCAAAGTTTGGCATTTCCTGACGAACAAGGTCATCTGAGCCATTGCCGGATGGCACTTGCCGACGAGACCGAACGGCGAATTGCCTTTGACGCATTGAAGAAGCTCAATATCGACTTGGACGAGTCCCTCTTAGATAAGTCACAAAATCTCGATCGCAGTATCGAGCAGTTGCGTTTGTTGTCCGAAGCCATGGCTCACCTGGGCGAAGGGGTGATCATTACTGGCGACGATCTTGAATGGCCTGGTCCTGAGATCATCTATGTCAATGAAACCATGTGCCGAATGACGGGGTACAAAGCAGACGAATTGATCGGCGAAACTCCCCGCATCCTGCAAGGCGAAGCGACCAACCTCGAAGCCTTGCAGAAAATACGTCAAGACTTGAAGGCGGGCAGAAGCTGCCTTGTCGAACTGGTCAACTACCGCAAGGACGGGACGCCTTACGATGTTGAGCTTTTTATATCGCCGATGTTTGACTCCGTTGGTGAACACTCTAATTTTGTGTCGATTCAGCGTGATATCACAGAACGTAAGCTCCTCGCTGAAGCGCTACGACGAGAACACGAGTTCAATCGAAGCATTATTGAAACAAGCCAAAATGTCACACTGGTGCTAGATACAGACGGGCGGATCATGGAATTCAATCCCTATCTCGAAAAAATTACGGGCTGGCGATTCAACGAGGTGAAAGGTCGCGATTGGTTCGCAACCTTTGTTCCCAAAATGGATCGAGGAACAATCCAGCGACTGTTTCAGGACGCATTGGTGGGCGAGATTGAGCAAGCAATCGTCAAGCCGATTCTGACCAAAGACGGTCAACTGCGTTACATCGAATGGTTCAATTCTCGACTGAACGATTCCGACGGCCGCTTGATCGGCCTGCTTTGCACCGGCCAAGACGTAACGATGCGTCGCGAATTGGAACGCCACATCGTGGAGATTGCGAAGCAAGAACGACGCCGTATCGGCACCGATTTACACGACGGTGTGGGGCAAGAATTAACGGGGCTGAATATGATCGCAGCTTCTTTGGTGGTCTCGCTTTCACGCGAATCGCGTCCTGAGGTGAAGATCGCCGAAAAGATCAAAGCGGGGCTTCAGCGAACCTTGTCTCAAGTCCGAACCCTTTCAAGAGGCATGAATCCCGTCGACATTGACGCCGAAGGTTTGATGTCATCGTTATCGGAAATGTCGATCCAACTCAACGAGTTGGCCGGCGTGAGATGCACGTTTCAGTGTGACAAGCCGGTCCCACTCCGCGACAACGAAACGGCCACGCAGTTATTTCGGATCGCTCAGGAAGCGACAACCAACGCCATTCGACATGCCCATCCCCAATCCATCACAATTTCACTGGAACGCGACGATCATCACATCGTCTTGCGAATCAAGGACGACGGCAGCGGAATCGAGGCCGATGATACCTCCGCAGCGGGAATGGGTTTGCGAACGATGGCCTATCGTGCACGGATGATCCAGGGTGAATTAGAAGTTCATTCGGTCCCGACCGGGGGCACGGAAGTGGTTTGTTCGGTGCATGCGACGCCGTAGACGGCAACCGCTTGCAGCATGCGGGTTGCGGACCGGATCCAACTTGTTGCCACCCTAATGTTCAAAACCAGAAGCTCAGTTCACGCCGTGCCCCATCCCCCAATGCCGCTGAAAACAAGGATGGCAGCGACGTTGCCGTTTTAGGTTGCGATTCGATTGCCACAAAGGCGTAGGAATTTTTCTGACAAGCGGATGAGCGACATTCCCCTATTCTGATTTTGGCAATGTTGCCAAAATTGCGATTGTTCGCCCCATGAGCGATATACCACCCTTCAACTCGTGGACCCGCTCGTGTGGGCGAGCATCTCTATTCCTAGCGATGCAACAAATACCGGCACACCGCTTGCATCGAAAATGCACTTCGTCGAAGACATTTCTCTTTTGGAGTTCTTCCATGAAGATGAAGCCGATTCACGTTGCTCTTTGTTTGCTGGTCTTAATCTCGGTCGGATGCACCCCTGACCCAAAGTCAGGAAAAGGGTTCACCTTGCCTGAAGGTGACATTCAACGAGGCCAACAAACCTTTGCAACGCTCCACTGCCAAGCGTGCCATACTGTCAAAGGTGTGACCTTTGATACACTCGAATCGTCGGCGGATCAAAAAATGGTTGCCCTTGGTGGAGCGAAAACGAAAGTCCAAACCTATGGCGATTTGGTCACGTCAATCATCAACCCATCGCACCGATTCGCGACCGGATACGCCGAGGAAGAAGTGGCCACCGACGGCGAGTCGAAGATGCGTCGGTACAACAATGAAATGACGGTACAGCAGCTGATTGACTTGGTCGCGTTTCTGGAATCACACTATTCGGTTATCCAATACGACCAGACTCGCTATGTTCCGTTTCACTTCTGAAAAACGGCGTTAATGGCGCCACGCCGCGAGCCAACAGGCCGTGCTGACGAGGTCGCCGGCACATGCTTTGCGGTCATCTTCTTGATGCCCGGTCCCATTCAGGAACCGGCACGATGGAGCCACTCGATTTGGCGGATCAACAACACTTGGCGGATCAGCGGGAAGCGAGGCTCAAACCTCAAATTCGCCCCCGTGGTGTGCATGCCCCTTTTCTGCTCGATGCAATGAATGCCGTGTCCCGCGAAATGCTCGCGACGGAGAAGCGGTTTCACGGGCACACAATTCGCACCTCGGCAACGCCGGGGCAACTGACATTTCGTACCGAGGCGAAATCAACGTCGCACGACGATGCCGCGACCATAACGTTTGCACACTCATATCTAACGGAGATGAAAAATGACTAAGCGAGACGATGAAATCACGCAAGACGCGATCGCGCAGTTGAAATGGGACAGCCGCGTCAACGCCGACGACGTCAAGGTGACGGTGTTGGACCGGGTCGTGGTTCTCGAAGGTACCGTACCAACTTTCTGGGCAAAATTGGCAGCGGAGGAGGATTGCGAGTTGGTCAGCGGAGTTCAACGAGTCGACAACTTGCTTGATGTTCGATGGTCACTCGACAAGGAGCCTCTGGAATCGGACCTCTGTACGAAGGTAGAACAGGCGCTAGAAGCGAATCCCAACGTCGACGCGAGCCGCGTGACCGTGGCCTCGTCCGGCGGCGAGGTTTCGCTAAAAGGATCCGTCGACAGCCTCTGGCGGAAACGTTTGATCGAGCATGTTGCCAGTGACACGATCGGTGTCCGGCGAGTCGATAACCAACTGACCATTGTGCCAACCGGAGTCGTCGAGGACGAGGTGATCTCGTCGCACATTCGCGACGCCATTCGGCGCAACATGCTGGTCGAGGCGGATGCGATCGAAGTTCACGTCACCGGAGGAACCGCATCGCTTAGCGGACGCGTGAAGAGCCGAGCGGCTCAGCGTGCCGCGCACGACATTGCCATTCATACCTCGGGAGTCCTCGATGTGCAGGACCACCTCGTCGTTGCCGTGTAGGCAAACACGCTTTTTTCCTGAGGCTTGCGGGTTGTTGAATTAGTGAGCCGCGACGCCTAAGCGGCCGGGTTCCAAGCATTGACCGATGCGTTACGGCACTCGGACCCCGGCTGCTATCGTCATTTTGACTAAATCAACAGCCTTGGTGGTCACTCGGGCCTCAGGCTTCGGCATGATGTTGTGGATGCCCCCCAAAACGAATGAAATCATGAAGGCGTTGCCAATGGATGTTCACACCAAACCGAACGTGACAACTTTCGACGTGCTTGTGGGACCACAACAGTTCCCCGGCATTCTATCGATTCCCAATGGTGCCGCAGGCGTAGTCGTGTTTTCCCATGGCAGCGACAACAGCCGATTCAATCCGCGAAATCAATTCGTAGCCCGGAATCTACAAGCCAATGGATTTGCCACGTTGCTATTCGATCTATTGAGTGAGAGTGAAGCGGATGACCGTGGGAACGTGTTTGACATCGAACTGCTGAGCAAACGGTTAGTCGAAGCGATCGACTGGGTGTCACAGCAGGAGCCAACACGTCGTTTACCGATCGGTCTGGTTGGAGCCGGCACCGGGTCGGCCGCCGCGTTGAATGCAGCATCGCGGCGTAGCAATTGTGTTGCGGCAGTCGTTTCCCGTAGCGGACGTCCTGACTTGGCAGACGACCTTGAGTATGTTCGAGCACCAACGCTGCTGATTGTGGGTGGCGAGGATCGAACGGTGATCGAGTTAAACCAACAAGCGTTGGGGCGGCTTCCTCGCGACGTAAGGTTGGAAATCGTGCCCGGCGCGACGCATCTGTTCTCCGAACCAGGAACGCTCGAACAGGTTTCCGGTTTGGCGAGCGATTGGTTGCACACCCACTTACAAACGGAGACAACGGGAAGTGCAGTGTTTCACGATCGTAACGATGCCGGACGCCAACTTGCCGCTGCGCTTTCGGCGTTGGAATTGTTGGACCCGCTAGTGCTAGGGATACCACGAGGCGGCATGATTACAGCGGCTGTCATCGCCGATGCGTTCCATGCGGAACTCGATGTCGTGCTGGCTCACAAACTACGTTCGCCATTGCAACCTGAATTGGCATTTGGTGCGTTGGGCGAGGACGGTCGAGTCTATCTGAATCCACTCGCTTCTGACATTCCTGGGCTGACGCAGGACTACTTGGAAGACGAACGAAAGATTCAATTGCATGAAATCCAGCGTCGCCAAAGATTGTATCGATCCGACCATCCGGCTGCGAAGATTGTTGGTCGCTCGGTCATCCTTACCGACGATGGAATCGCGACCGGATCGACGATGTTTGCTGCGATCGAGGTTGTTAAATCACAGCAACCTCATGAGCTGATCGTCGCGGTCCCCGTCACCCCCCCCAGTACGCTCGGTCGGCTGCAACAGCAATGTGATCGCGTTGTGTTTTTGTCCGCCCCCGCAACCTTTAGCGCAGTTGCTCAATTTTATGAGTCCTTCTTGCCAATCAGCGACCAACAGGTCGTTGACCTATTGAACAGCCATCGGTCTTACCTCCCCAAACACGAGAGGCCCCAAACATGAGAAGCACATCTAACGCTGACACTTCCAGATCAATCGCATGTTCGGCGAATGGTGATCAAGCCCAGAAACTGCGAGTGATCCCGCCGCCGAGATGGAACAGATGCAAGAGGACCGGCACAGCTTGCGTGAGCGATATGCCAAATCCTCAGTCTCGAACCTGCATCTCAACGTAATTTATCGCCCACCCAGTGGTGACTCATCGCCGAACACAACACGTCTACAGTTGCGAACCCATTGACACACATCTGTGCGAGTTGTCACTACAGATCGTTATGCTGGCATTGGGATTTCCGATGAAAAATCGATTCGTCGGGGATGGGACGGAAAGTAGAAAACGACCTTGCGGGGCTTATCGGTGGTAAAGTGCGGGTCTATTTTTACGACGATGGCGGTACGGAAGTTGCGGGTTTTCTTTTGCCGGAGACGCCATCCAATGAACCAGCCGTATCCTATGAGCCTGTCGACCAAACGAATCATGATTGTCGACGATCACCCATCCACACGCGATGGATTGATCACTCGTGTTGCCTTAGAACCAGATCTAGAAGTGGTGGGCGAGGCGAGCGATGTCAACGAAGCGATCGCGGTGATCGGTGAAGTTCGCCCGGACCTCGCGGTCATCGACGTTTCTTTAAAATCGACAAGTGGCATCGACCTTATCAAAGCGGTGAAAGAGCGTTATCCGCACGTCAAAATGCTCGTCTGGTCAATGTACGACGAGTCGCTTTACGCCGAGCGGGCGCTGCGAGCCGGCGCGATGGGCTACATCAACAAACAACAAGTCACCGACACGATCATCGACGCGATCCGCACGATTCTCGGAGGCGAATTGTTTCTCAGCAAAGAACTCTCTGCCAAAATGCTACACCGAGTTATTGCTGGAAAGAAATCGGTTCCCGTCTCACCCGTTGATTCCCTATCGGACCGAGAGCTCGAAACGTTCCGTCTGATCGGCCAGGGCATGGCAACCAAAGAGATTGCTAAGGCGATGTGTTTGAGCCCCAAGACGATCGAGACTTACCGCGCTCGCATCAAAGAGAAGTTGCAGTTGGACGACACATCATTGCTCACTCGCGAAGCAACTCAGTGGGTTTTGGAAAACGGCTAAGCATCATCGTTCCCTGCAGCGATCCTCTCTTGCATGGCCCCGCCCGCTTGCATGGCCCCGCCCGCCCGACGTCCATTTCGAACGGACGGGCCGCCTCTCGCGACGGGGACGTCATTTGGATTTCGTCGTCCTCGATTCCTCCTGCGAGTATCGTGCTTCGCGAGTCCGTGTCGGTTGAGGGAGTGGTGTGTGTGTGTCCACGACCTCAGCCAGCGTTGACGATGCCCAAAATCAGTTCGCTTCGGCAACTCGAATACCGTGTTGGACTTTCGCGGTCGGGTGCAAGACGACGATATCGCCTTCGGAAACTCCTGATTTGATCTCGGTATCCCAGCCACTCGACTCGCCAGGTATCACGGAACAAAGCTCCGCAACGCCATCGGTTACTCGGAAGAGTTTCCACGCGTCACCGTCACGAAACAACGCTCCCGAAGGAACTTTCCGTGTTGCATCACCCGTGGTCACGATGACAATGCTCGCCTCGATGCGAAAACCATCGCCAAGCGTTTTACGGCGTGACCATGGGTCAACGAAGTCCGCAATGATGTTGACTCTTTTCTCTTCGACACCGAGTGCCGACACCTTCAGAAACGCGGATGGCTCGACGACGCGCACCTCGGCAAGCAGCGTTTCCGGTCCGCCCCAGTGGTCAATGTAGACTTTATCACCAGGCTTGATCTTCACCGCATCGGTTGACAGCACATCAATCACGATTTCCAAGTCATGGGGGTCGCCTAGTTCCAACAGCGGTGTGGCAGGGGCAACCACACCGGCGTCCTCTTTGAAAATCCGCAAAACATGCCCGTTGATCGGCGACACTAGTTTGAAAGGTTTTTGAGATACCGCATCGCCGTTGACGTCATACCGTGATGCTGCCGCACGGCAGTGTTCCAATTCGAACTGAGCCACCTTGATTCCCGATTCGGCGGACCGGATGTTGGCCTGCGCGATCCGCAATCGATGATCCGCGATATCAAATTCGGCTTGAGAGATCGCATTTTTGGGTCGCAAGTTGCGTGCTCGATCGTAATCATGTTGGGCCATTTCCAACGCTTCTTGCTCGCTTCTTAACTTCGCTTCGGCTTGCTCCAGTGATGCCTCTGCGGCGTGCCAACGCGCTTCGCATTCGGCTTGCGTGCGGACGTCTAGCAACTGTGGTGGCGATGGTTGGATATGTGCGAGTTCTGTCACGTTCTGTTGAACTTCGTCACCTACATCCAGCTGCATACGTAACAGCTTCCCGACGACCGGAGCCGAGACGATGTATTTTTCGCGAATGCGTGTTTCGCCGTCATCGTTGACCGTAACCTCCAACGGCCCCACGGTAACCTCGGCGAGGTCGACTTCGACCGGTTTCGGCATAAACCCGAAGATGATCAACGCGCCGAGCAGTGCGATCGGCAAGATCCAGGGCAGTTTTGTCAGG
>NZ_JBFHFD010000081.1:0-19224 GCF_041583735.1 Novipirellula sp. | reverse complement strand
CGGTGCACCGATTGGTGCAAAAGCTGATTGAGGGCCAGAAAACGCCGGATGAATCGTTTCAGGTGTTGCTGCGGCTCGGGCATCATTGCAGCGATATGGAGCGCAATGCACAGCAGGCCGAGCGTGATTTGATCGAGTTAAAATTGCTTCATTTTTTGAAGAAGAAGGTAGGCGAAAAACTCGATGCCGTCGTCAGCCGTGTTTTTGCGGACGGGATTCACGCGCGTTGCATCAAGCTTCCCGTCGACGGTTTTTTGCCGGTCGCCGCACTGCCGAATGACAAGTATCGATTTGAACGTCAGGGGCAGCAATTGGTCGGATTCCGCGACGGAAATCGTTTTCGTCTGGGAGATTTATTGACGGTGCAGATTGCCAAAATCGACCTTCAAGAACGCCAGCTGTTTTTTGATTTGGTTAAAAACCACTCCTCAGAAGCGGGGCCAGTGTCCTCAGGGCGTCCGAAACACAGCAAGGAACGGGTGGGAACAAAACGCAAGAATGAAGCTCGTCAAAAGAAGAAGCGGCGAAAGCGATAAAGCATTTACGGCTTGGGGCTTTTCGATCGTGGTGTTCTGTATAAACTGACGCGTGTTGATCGGCATCGGCCGGTCACACACTGATCGTTGACATCACGGCCGCCTTTCCCCTGACTAACGCATCTGCGGTAGCTATCTGTGCTGCTTTGCCGGTGCTGAAAAATCGATGGACACTCCTGCCCCTAGCGGACTTGCCATGAATACCTCGCTTTCCACCACCCCGTTGGATGCATGGCACCGGTCCGCCGGTGCAAAAATGGTCCCCTTCGCGGGCTATGAGATGCCGATCCAGTATTCCTCGATCGTCACCGAACACCAAGCGTGTCGAACGTCGGCGGCCCTCTTTGACGTCTCGCATATGGGACGCATTCGTTTTGATGGTGATGGCAGCGAACAACTGCTCGATCATCTGCTGACACGCCGTGTGTCGGATTTGCCGATCGGCGGAGTCCGTTATGGCTTGATGTGTAACGCCGAAGGGGGCGTATTGGATGACGTTCTGGTATCGCATTTGAAAACGCCGTCGGATCGACGGTTTCATTTGTTGGTCGTTAACGCATCGAACCATCAAAAAATCGTCGATTGGATCACGCCGCATCTGCCCGATTTTCCCACGGTGACGATGTCCGACCGTACCGAATTAACGGCGATGATCGCGGTCCAAGGGCCTAAAGCGATCGATGTTTGTAAAAAGCTTTTCTCGTTTGATCCTAGTCGCTTGAAGTATTACCAAGCCACGATCACCGATCAATTCAAAAAGCCAGCGATCCTCAGCCGGACCGGCTATACTGGCGAGGACGGTTTTGAGTTGATCGTTCGTGCCGAAGAAGCGAACCGGATTTGGGAAAACATCATGCTTGCCGGTCGCGACGAAGGCTTTGCCGCCGCGGGGTTGGGCGCTCGCGACACGTTGCGAATGGAAGCGGGGATGCCGCTGTATGGTCATGAGTTAAACGAATCGATTGATCCGATTTCCGCCGGCTTGTCGTTCGCGTGTAGTTTTAAAGATCGCTCGTTCGTGGGAGATGACGCGCTGCGTGCGGTGAAGGCCGCTGGTCCAAAGCAAGTTCGCGTGGGAATGATTCCCGAAGGCAAACGGCCGGCTCGCGAAGGTTGTGACGTGCTCGACGCCGATGGAAAGAAAATTGGTTACGTTACCAGTGGTGGTCCATCGCCGACGCTCGGGCACCCCATCGTGATGGCCTATGTTGATGCCGAGTTTGCGGGTGCGAAGCAGTTTCAAATTGATATCCGCGGGAAGACCGTGGTTGCAAACGCGACCCCCCTTCCCTTTTACAAACGTCCTACCAAGGTTTGATCGTCCAAGCCTTTTGATCGTCAAAGAAGGAATTTTTGCATGGCCCGTGATCCAGAAAAGTTGTTGTATGCCGAGTCGCATGAGTGGTGTGATGTGGCCGAAGAAGGTGGCGAGAAAATCGCAACCATCGGAATCTCTGCGTTTGCGATCGAACAGCTGAACGACCTCGTCTATATGGACCTTCCCGAAGTCGGCAAGGCGGTCACTGCAGGCGAAGAATTCGGTGAAGTCGAGTCGGTCAAAGCGGTGAGCCCGTTGTACTGCCCGATCACCGGTGAAGTCGTCGAAGTCCATAGCGAGTTGCCCGACAACTTAGACCAATTGAATGACGATCCGTATGACTTCGGCTGGGTGATCAAGGTCAAAGTCAGTGACGACTCGAACCTGTCCGCGTTGATGGATGCCGCCGCCTACAGAAAGCAGTGCGCCGAATCGGGTTAATTCTCCGACATTGGGGCTGTTGATTTACTTGAAACCAGATAAGTGAACACGTTGCACGCGAGATTGATCGAAGTCGCCGCTGGAGGCCCGGCGGAGAACATGGCGATCGACCAGGCGCTGTTAGAGTCGGTCGACCGCGATGCCGTTCCGACGCTCCGTTTTTACACTTGGTCCGAACCGACCGTTTCGCTCGGCTATTTTCAAAAAGCGAGAGATCGGCTGGCGCATTCGCCCAGTGCAACGTGTGCCTTCGTTCGTCGCGCCACTGGCGGCGGAGCCATCGTGCATCACCACGAACTGACTTACAGTTTTGTGTGGCCGCTTGAATATGTTCCTGCGGGGGCGAAATCCGAGCTCTATCAGCAAACCCACCAAGCGATCATCGAGTCGCTCGGACGGTTTGGCGTCGCGGCAACGCGTTACGCCGATTGGGGGGATCAAGCAGTCCAAGCGGCCGCAAGCAACGAAAAACGCTGCGACCCGTTCCTCTGTTTTCAGCGACGTACCGACGAAGATTTGGTCGTGTCTGGCTACAAAGTGTGCGGAAGTGCGCAGCGGACGAGTCGCAAGGCGGTCTTGCAGCACGGCAGTATCCTGCTGGACGTCAGCCCTCATGCCCCCGAATTGCCGGGGGTGGTAAATGTGACGCCGCACTGGATTGCAGCGCAAGAGCTGGCGGAGGCACTGACGTCGAGCATGGCGGGGGCGTTTGGTATGAAATTTGATAGTTTTTTGCTCGATGAGACGCTCATGGAGCGCGCTAATCAAATTCAAGCGACTCGGTTTGGCCAGTTAAATTGGAATGAAAAACGTTAAAATTGCAGTCCCAAACGGGGGCGATTCGATTGTGGGGTGGTTATATTCGGGCTAGTTGATAGGAATGGCATTAAGGCGTCTGGACTTGCTTTAAAATCAAAATAAAGGCATTATCCTTTCCTTGAGACTGCTTAGAATCAAGGCTGTGGTGGTGAACCGACAGAAATGTACATCAGTTCTCTATTGCAAACGTAGCATCCGCTCACCATTGACTAATCTTCGTGCGGGGGGTGAGCTGCTGTGAAAGGCTAGGGGATGGAAAAAAAGGGGCGCCAGTTAGGATGACGCTACCTCAGGGCGTCTGAAGTGAATCGGCTTATCGATTGTCTTTTCGACCCCTTCGTCGTGCGTCACGGTATGAATGCTCTGGTAAGTATGCAGATAGGAAGAGTAAGCAGATAGGAAGATTGAAAAAAACGATTGGGACTCATTTCGCAACCCAATTGTTGAAGGCGGAGCGAAAATGATTCTTGGCCATTGAGCGTCCAAGAGTGTTTTTTGGCCGAATGAGATTGGGGTGATCGTTCTCGCGTCGCGGGCATCAGCCAACCATTGAGAGGTGCTTCATGAAAGTTATGTTGAAAGTTCTGACGGGAAGTCACGCCGGCAAGGAGATTGCCGTTGCCAGCGAGAAATTTCTGATTGGACGAAGCGACTCGTGTTCGCTGCGTCCCAAGAGCGAATCGGTCAGTCGCAAGCATTGCATCATTGTCTTGAAAGATGGTCGCGTTCTTGTCCAGGACTTGAAGAGTCGCAACGGCACCTTGGTCAACGGCAAGCGGTTGCCCACCGATATGGCAAAAGTGCTCAAGCCAGGCGACAAGCTGACGATCGGCAAATTGGAATTCGAAGTCTTGATCGAGCATGGATTGCAGGCCGCCAAGAAGCCACAGGTTGCGAACGTCGAAGACGCCGCGGCGCGGGTGGTTCAAGCCGGGTCTGGCGACAGCAAGTTCGAAGAGGTGGATGTCAATTCATGGTTGGACGAAGCGGACCAGATCGATCGCGTCCGCAAGATCTCGGATCCTGAAACACGTCAATTGCGGCTTGATCATCCCGCCGAAGTGAAAAGCGGGACCGATTCCGATAGTACCGAGCTTTCGGTTAACGAAGAGGACTCGGCGATGCGTAAACGCAAAATTCCTGAAAAGCAAAAGCCAATGAAGCTGCCTGAGGGAATGAAGAAGAACATGAAAGAGAATTCACGCGACGCTGCCGACGATGCACTCAAGCGATTCTTTAGCGGTCGCTAGGAAAATGGCATGGAAGAATCGACTGCGTTTCTAATCGAACGTCACCGCCAGAACGATCCTGCAGCGTTCGAGAAGCTCGTCGGACGCTACCATTCGCTCGTCTTTGGTGTCTGTATGCGGTTCATGCGTCACCGCCAAGACGCCGAGGACATGACCCAAGAGACTTTCTCTCGATTGGCAAGATATTTGTCACGTTGGGATTCCAAGCGGCCGATCGAACCTTGGCTCGTCACGATTGCCGGGAATCGTTGCCGGACCGTGTTGTCGCGGCATCGACACGAAGTGGTTACCGGGGTTCCGGTCGAACCGGCAGCCGATCGGGTGCAAGAAAAAATCGCCGCCGATTCGTTGCGCGAGGAAGTCCGTTTGGCCCTCGCCTCTCAGCCCAAAAACCATCGACGCGCGTTTGAATTGTTTCACGAACAATCGATGAACTACGCCGAGATCGCAAGCCATTTGGGGTGTCCGCTGGGGACCGCCAAAACGTGGGTTCATCGGGCTCGTGTGGCCATCATGGACGAGCTGCTCAAACGCGAAGTCGTGGTCGCTGCCAAAAATGTCGTTGCCACCGAGGTGAAACGATGACGTGCCAAGAATTTATGGCGACGCTTCAGCATCAAATCGACCGGCGGCAATCGATCGATGGTAACGACTTGCTGCAGACGCATGCCTCGCAGTGTGAATGCTGTCGCGAACGCTGGGTCGCTTGGCAACAAATCGCCACAGTACTGCCGGGCGATGAACCGTCCGCAGAGAACTTGCTTGCCCCAGCAGACGCGGAATCCTGTCTCGGCGATTCGCGTACTCGCTTTATGCCGCGCCACGTGATGGCGGCGGTGCTACTCGCGGCTGCCGCAGTCATTCTCGTTGCATTTCGAATGCCTCCGACGCCTGCTTTGTCCCCGTCGGCTGAGTCATCGTCGGCTGAGTCATCGATCGCATTGCTTGCGCCCGAGTCGATCTCGCCGTCCTCGTCTCTTACAGGCCCGTCTTCGTCGCACGAAGACAGGGTGCCGAAAACCAGCTTGTCGATGCTGGGGGCTGAAAACCGGGCCTATGGGATGCGGACCAATCCCGTTGCTTGGTTCCATGATGTTCAGCAACGAGATTGGCTGGGACAGACAATGCCGACGGTCGAGTCGTTTCGCGATGGCGTGGCGCCGATCGGACGTTCGTTGCTGCGGGCGGTAACGATTTTGACGACCTCGGGAAAAGATCAGCCGTCTTAACTAAAATAGAGGTCTCGATTGGCTGCCGATGTCGGTGGAAAGTCGAATGCTTTGGCGGGGACTTGGGATGGATCAAAAATTTGGGACTTGGGTCGTTTGAGCATTGGATTACGTCGGAAAGTTGGCTTCGCGGTTCTGGTGGGTGTCCTTGCGATGTCCATGGAAATGGCGCCACGTGGGTTGGCCGAGGAATTGTTCCAACTCCGTAACGGAATGACGTTGCGGGGAACCAAGGCCGAGATCGCCTCGCTCAATGCCAACGCGTTTTCCGCTGCTGCGGCGGGCGAAATTAAACTCCGGCCGATTTGGGTCATCGATGACGGTTTGACTCGGATTTATTTCCATGGCAACGGGATGTCTGCCGCGCCGCCCGTGGCTGTCCGCGACATCGAAAAGTCGATCGAGTTTTGGCAGCCCACACCGCTCGGTGGTAAGGAGATTTCGGCGATTGGCAGCATCCTCGGTGTCTCGCCGTTCAACGAATTTGGCCGCCGCGTGATGACCGTTCGCGGCGTCGATGGCAGCCCGATGCGTTTGGTCCAAGGGATCACCGAGATCAATGGCCGCTATGCCAGAGTCGAGGGGCTCAAAGGCGAGAAATCTTATGTGTGGGATATGCGAGTGGCGACCAGCTCGCTGAAGTCCGAGACGCTGAAGTCGATCTTCCGCCGGCGATTGGACTGGGACAATCTCGATAAACGGCTCGAGGCCGTTCGCTTTTTTATGGAAGCGGGGCGTAACGGAGATGCGATCGAGGTGCTGCGAGAGGCAATCGAGACGTTTCCCGAAGCGGCAAAAATGCAGCGGCAAATTGTCGTCTTGACCGAGCGTCAAGCGAATCAGTTGCTCGAAGAGGCGATGTTACGAGCGGAATCAGGCCAAGAGGAATTGGCACTGCAGATCCTCCAGCAATTTCCCACCGATCAACTCGGCCGAGTGACCCGATTGCAAGTCCAAGACGCGACGCAAAAGATTCGGGCATCGCAAAGTCAAGCCAAGTCGCTGATCAATCAGCTCGACGGTCAGATTCAGCAATTGGAGCAGGCCGAATCGCTGCAGCCCATTTT
The DNA here is from genome assembly GCF_041583735.1 of Novipirellula sp. NCBI lineage: Bacteria > Pseudomonadati > Planctomycetota > Planctomycetia > Pirellulales > Pirellulaceae > Novipirellula > Novipirellula sp. The sequence continues at coordinate 12,564 of NZ_JBFHFD010000081.1, read as the reverse complement.
CAATGAAATCAAAGCGGGGCTTTCGTCGGCAACGATGATCCGCTTAAGCGATTACATCCGCTTGGGGCAATCCGAGGCGGTGCCGCTGGAAAATCGCGTTGCCCTGGCGGTTGCCGGTTGGTTGCTCGGTAGCGGTTCGGGCGAACAGAACTTAACGGTCACGATTTCGCTGGTAAAAGTACGTGATTTAGTGGCGGAATATTTAGCGACGTCGGATGCAGCGCGTCGTCAAGCGATTTTGGCAGAGCTTCAAAATCTTGAAGGAGCCGAGGCCGAGTACGTGGCGCGTATGTTGCCTCTGCTGACTCCCACGCTTGATTGGCCCGCAGGGGCATCGCACGAGACGATTCCCGGGATGTACTTGGTCGGCGACGAAACCGAGCAATTGGATCAGCCGCCGCGGCCTCGTTACGTCGTACAGTTGCCACCAAATTACAATCCGCTTCGCGAGTACCCCTGTGTGCTCGCGCTGCATCCGGTGCGAGGTACTCCGGTGTCCGAGATTGATTGGTGGAGTGGTGTTTACAACGAAGAGATGCAGGCTCGTTTGGGGCATGCGTCCCGCTATGGATTTATTGTCGTCGCGCCGCTGTGGACTCGCGATTCGCAACGCGATTACGAATACAGTTCGCGAGAACATGAACGCATCCTCGTTTCGCTTCGCGATGCAATGCGTCGCAGCTCGATCGATGCCGACCGAATCTTTATTGCCGGGCATGGCGAAGGCGGCGCGGCTGCATGGGATATCGCCTATTCACATCCTGATTTGTGGGCCGGCATGATTTCGATCAGTGGCGAACCGGCGAAAACGATTACGCATTACCATCCCAATGCCCCCTATGTGCCAATGTACTTGGTGATGGGAGAACGCGACGGAGCGCCGACGCCGTTGGTCCGCAACGGACCGATCATGGATGACTACGTCAAATTCAAAAGTGACGCGATGGTGGTGATGTATCGAGGCCGAGGACGCGAGTTTTTCTATGAAGAGATTCATCGCTTGTTCGAATGGATGCGTTTGCCATCGCATGTCCGCAAAGAGGCCCCCGAGGACATTGATGCGGTCACGATGCGCGACGGCGACAATTTCTTTTGGTGGTTAGAGCTTGGCGCCCTCAAGCCCGATGTGGCCGTCGATCCGTTGTTGTGGGAGCAATCTGAACGACTTCGTGCGGCATCGGTCTCGGCGTCGATCGGCAGCGACAACCAGATCCGCATCAACCAAGGCCCGACCGAGCAGTTTATGGTTTGGCTGCGTCCGATGCGGAATCTCGATCTCGGCAAACCGGTCACGATTCGCTATCGCTCGCGGCGAGTGATGTTTGAGTTTGACGGTTCGCTCGTAACGTTGCTCGAAGATGCACGCCGTCGGGCCGATCGAAAGCGTCCTTTCTGGGCCGGCGTCCCCATCCCTTAATTGCAGTCCCTTGATTTTTGCTTCTTGCTTGTCGCCCCTTAGTTTGCGGTCACGCAAAAGGGGCCCGTTCCTCAATAGGCCCCGTTCCCTGGCGTTTTTGCTGCCAAATGGCTAAGGGGGCCGCGTCGCACGCAAGCCAGCGATTAGGGTTTCTCGCGAAAAGGGCGAACTTTCGTCGCCCCCAACCCATCCAAATTGGGCATTTCCGTTGGTGGGGTTCGTCTACAATGGCCGTATCCCCCAACAACCCTATTGCTGCTCAGGAGCGTGCACGGTGAAACGACGCGATTTTCTAACAACCCAGGCTTTGCTTGCAGGCACAGCGCTCTCGATGGCCTCAGGAACCACGTGTCACGCCCAAACCGAGGAAACGGGTGCGACAAACTCTGCTGCTGCGGCGGATGCAGCTAGCGGGAAAACACGGCGTGTTCATCAATCGGTGATGGGGTGGTGCTTCAGTGGCATCGATACGTTGACCTTGGCAAAGCACTGTAAACGGATAGGCTTCGAAGCGATCGAGGGCATTCCGGCCTCCAGCTATGATGCGGTCACGAAGCTCGGGCTGAAAATCGCCTTGACCGGCAGTCATGGATTCGCCAACGGGCCTCTCGATCCTGAAAATCATGCCGAAGTCGAAAGAAAGCTGCGTCAGGGAATCGATCTCGCGGTGCAGTATGGGGCGCCGAACGTCATTACCTTTACCGGAATGGCAAAGAAAGGAATCAACGATGCGTCAGCACGTCGCAACTGTTTGGATTGTTGGAAACGTGTACTACCTTATGCCGAAGAAAAGAATGTCGGCATCGTGCTGGAACATCTCAACAGCCGAGATGATTCACATCCCATGAAAGGGCACCCCGGATATTGGGGCGATGATTTGCACCTTTGTGCCGATTTGGTTCACGCGATGGATTCGCCCAAGTTCAAACTGCTCTTTGATATCTATCACGTGCAGATCATGAACGGCGATCTGATCCGGAATATTCGCCAGTATCATCCGATTGTGGGGCATTATCACACAGCCGGAAATCCAGGGCGGGGCGAACTAGACGAGAACCAAGAAATCAATTACCCAGGGGTTATTCGGGCGATCGTCCAAACGGGATACCAGGGCTATCTTGCCCAAGAATTTATTCCCACCGCCGACGATCCGATCGAATCCTTGGAAAAAGCGTTTCATCTTTGCGACGTTTGAGTTTCCGAATAATCGGTAGATGCACCGCAGAAGATGCGACGCAGCGGATATGCAGCAAAAAACGACATTACAGTGGGAACCCCACGCGGCACGGATGTGTCAGTTCAGATCCGTGTGATAGCAATTTGGCCTGAGGGCCGAGAAGTTCAGAATCGGAAACCCAGTTTGATCGGTTTGAGTGAAGGTTTTTTGAGAGTTGATGCAACGCACTAACATCGAAACGAGCGAGCTGAGTGTCGAAGAGTTTCGGCGTCTCGGCGTACGTCTGAACGAATGCCGCTTGCCGGTCATTCGCCAGGCGATCGCGCGGGTGGGTAAGTCGCTTGCCGACCAGCAACTCGTGGCACCCTCGCCTCAACGCGAGCGTGAATTGTCGCTGTTGGTGACCTCGGCGTACCGGGTGCTTGATCCTCGAAACCGTCGCGACTTTGTTCAGCGTATCCTGGTTGGACGTTTGCAACCCGAGGGGACTCCGTGGTTGGGACAGCAAAACTTTCGCATCGGTGTTGCCGAGTCGGGCGAGAATCCCAATGACAACAATCCCAATGACAACGAAGGTGTCTCGGATGACGATCCCTTTGATTTCGATCTTTCGAGTTCCAGCCAGACTCCGTTTATGGTCCAGACGCGAGCGTCGATCGCCAATTGGACGCAAAGCCTCGATTCGCAAGATTTGATCGAAGCGGGCGTTCGACGACGACGACTCGCCAACGTGCGGAATTCAATCCAGCATCCTTGGATGCTGCTCTCGTTGTTCGGCTTGCTCGTTGCCACGCTTTTCGGAGTGTCCAAACTTGATTTGGGGCCCGAAGAATATTTGGGGCCTGAAGCGTATCAAGCTTGGAATGGTGAGATCGCGAACAGCGACACTCCCACAAGTGCCGACACCCCCGCAGAGTCGTTGGTTGCAGAGTCGTTGCATCCGACTGAGTCAGGGGCTGGCGTCTCTGCGGTTGCCGAGAATCCGATCGACGGTCACGGTGCTGTGACCGCGAACGCAGGTAATACGATGACGCCGGAACGGGCCGCTGCACCTGAAACGACTGCCGCAGCGACAGCGAAGCTTGTGCCTGAAAAATCCGTGGTCACCACGGACGTCCCCATGTCGCCCGTCGCAGCGGCCGCAGTCGCTCCGTCGACTTCCGACACGGCGACCAAAACCGAATTGGAAATCGATCCTTTGGATTTGGCCATTGATGCGTCTCTGGCGGCGCTTTCATCGGTGCCGTCACCGGCACCAAGCGAGGTTTCCCCCAGCAAGGCATCTGCGTCCGCGACCATGACCGGCTCGCTTGACGCGGCTCCCGAATCAGAGTTTCTTCCCGATCCGTTCGCGGTCGTGACATCCGAAGGGGATGATTTTTCATTTCCTGATTCGCTCGACATGCTGAGCCAAATGGATGGAATTACCGACCCTGTCAACGGATTGGACTACGTGAATGAGGGCCAGACGAAACGCACCGCCGTTCCTTCGTCGGACCTGCAAGCGGCGGCACGCCAAAAGCTAAAGTCGCGTTTCCCTGTGCTAGGGACGCGGATGCTGCCCGAGGCGGTCGTTGATTTGATTGGACAATTGCAAGATGCCTTGCTCGACGCGTCGAGTAGTGACGAGGCCTATGTGATTCAGCGGACGGTTGCCGAACACGCTTGGTTGGTTCAGGATGCGGCCAAAGTGGAAACTCTTGTTCACGAATTGACGAATACCTTTGAATTAGACAGCGACCAAACGTTGGTGCAAACCTATTTGGCATCGATCGCGATTGTGGATCTCGACGATACCAAGCGTTTTTTAGCTCGTAATGGATTTGTGTTGGCAGAGCGTTTGTTGACCAATGAGTCGCTGGAACAGAGTAACCTTGTCGCCCGCGGCGCCGCAGGCTTGGTCAACGCGGTTGGTGACGAGCAGCTTTCGATCGACTCGCGGCGGTTGACGCAAGCGATTGAGTTGTCCACCAAAATGTCAGCCACGGTCGTACGCCCTGACGCGATTCCCTTTGCATCCGATTTGGATTTGGGGGTCGCAGGACGTTACTACTGCTTGATGCTACGTAATTGGGACCAAGGGTTGCCCTGGTTAGCTAAAGTCAGCGATGCAAGGATCGCAAGTTTGGTCAAACAAGAGCTTGCCTTGACAAAAGCATCTTCGATTACCGAGTGGAATGCTCTAGCGGATCGCTGGAAGATTGCCGCCGATCGCACGGACGGTCGTTCGGCGGATTCGATTCGTTCGCATGTGATCGCAATCAAGCGGCGGATCGAAGCGGATGCGGATGGCATACAAAAGCTCGAACTGCAACGCGAGATCCGCAGCTTGGAATTAGAATTGCCATTTTACATCGTCAAACTCGGCGAGTGGGACAATGTAAAACCGGTCGCGACACCGGAGTCGCGTAATATGGTTCCCGCACCGGCTTTGGTGGATAGCTCGACCGGCATGATCGGGCGAGTCAAGATCGACGGACGCCCGACTCATTTTCGCGTCGTCTATATGCCTGGGGGATTGTTGACACCCTCAGCGTTGACGCAATATTCGGCAATTTATAGTTTGCAAGAGCAACTGGTTGAAATTGAGTTTTCGGGGCAATTGCAATTGTCTACTCCGATGGAAGTTCGCTTGATTTCTTCTTCGGCGGGGCGTCATCGGTATGGTGAAGTCCGAGTGGATGGCGAGATCGTTTCGCTCGATGCCGCCTCGGAATACGTTGATCTTTGGCTCGACTCGGGAAGTCATCAGCTCCAATGGCACGTCCGGGTAACCCCGCTAGCGAACGAGTATTTTCGGGTCCAAGATGTGCTGACTCGGGGCGAACTGAATCTAACTCATTCAAAAGTCATGCAATAACGCTCGCCAAGCTCGTACAATGTCTGCACTGAGATTGTACGCCACAAAACCTTGGACTGAGTGTTTATGAACGTTGCGAGTGAATCCCCCCGTGCGTCGACATTAAGCGAATTGCGCGAATCCGCCTGGGTCTCGAAAAGCGTCAAGCAAGAGATGCAGGATAACTTTGTTCGCATGCTAGAAAGCGGCGAGGCATTGTTTCCGGGGATCGTGGGATACGAAGACACCGTGATCCCCGAAATCAACTTGGCGCTGCTCGCCGGGCACGACATGTTGTTTCTGGGCGAAAAGGGGCAAGCCAAAAGTCGAATCATGCGGATGTTAACCCGCTTTCTTGATGAATGGGTGCCGTACATCGATCATCCCGATTTGCCTGTGCACGAGGATCCCGAGAAACCGATATCTGCCGCCGGCAAACGTCTGTGCCGAGATACCCCGGCGGACCAGATCCGCATCGCGTGGTGGCATCGTAGCGAACGCTACGCCGAACGGCTGAGCCCGGGAACAAAGTTTGCCGACATCATTGGCGAAATTGATCCCGCCAAGCTGACTGGCGGCGTCAGTATGAGTACCGAAGAGGCACTTTCATTTGGCTTGATTCCTCGCATGCATCGTGGCATTTTTGCGATGAACGAATTGCCTGAGTTGGACGATCTGGTCCAAGTTGGTTTGTTCAATATCCTCGAGGAACGCGATGTGCAAATTCGCGGTTATCCCATTCAATTTGACATTGATTTGGTGATTTTGTTTTCAGCCAATCCGTCGACTTATAATCGCAGCGGCAAAGTCATCCCGCAGCTCAAAGACCGAATCGGCTCGATCGTCCAGACTCATTACCCCAGTGAACGTGACCAGGGGATCGAGATCTTGCAGCAGGAAGTCGGGGACGATCTCGACGGGAATTACCCTGTCCAAGTGCCTTACTTTATGTACCAAATCGTCGAAGAGATCACGAACCAAGCGCGTCGCAGCAAGTACATCGATCAAGCTTCGGGTGTATCCGCGAGATTTTCGTTGGCTAACTTCCGCACTCTGATTGCCTCGGCTCGCCAACGTGGCGTGTTGCACGGCGAGAAGCCCGCAGTGCCACGAATCAGCGACCTAGGGCATATCTATTCCAGTTCGCTTGGTAAGTTAGAACTTGATTTGATGGGGACTCATCAGATGAGTGAGCGGCAAGTGCTGGATGCCGTGGTGGCACAAGCGATTGAAGTGGTTTTCAAAGAGTACGTCGAAGAGCACGGATTGTCGGACATCGCCGAGATCTTTCGCGGCGGCGTTCGCGTCGAAGTCGGTGACATGCTGCCAAGTAGCCACTACGCCGAGCGGCTTCGCCAGGTGCCGCCAGCCTGGAATAAAGCGTTTGAACTCAATGCGAGTGAGAACGATGCGGTCCGTGCCAGTTGTGTCGAGTTTGTATTGGCAGGACTGTACAGCATGGAACGAATCAGTCGCTCGCAGCGATTCGGAAAGATCCAGTACGAGTTCTAAGTGACCCTGTCGCATAGGCTTCTAGCCTGTGGTCGCTGAAACGACCAGCGAAATGACAGGCTCTTAGCTTGTCCCTCAAATCATTTCATCCTTAGGAAATCCGAATGGACCGTCGACTCGGGGGCGTGATTCACGCCTATCAAAAATACGACCCGACCAAGTTCCCCTCGCCGACCCAACCGCCACCGGATCTTGTCTCTTCGGCGTTTGAGCAAGCGTTGATGTACGGCAACTATCACGAGCTGAGCGAAGAGGAGCTTGCTCGAGCGATTCGTTTGGATCCTAGTCAAATGGCTGGTTTGGGACCGAGCTTGGACATGTTGCGGGCGATTCTCGAAGAGCGTAAACGCAAGATCTTAGCGACGTACGAATGTGATTCGGTCCAGAAAAAGGCGCGTCGCGCGTTCCAGCAATCAAGCAAAGAGGTACGTTTGCCTAAAGAGCTCGACAAGTTCTTTCGCCGCGCCATTGTCCAAGAGCAACCGTATCTGCTGGAATCGCTGTGGTACCAGGCGGGGGATGATAACAATGACACGGCGCGGGCCTTGTTGAAGGTTACTCAGCGGATGAGTGACAAACACAATATCGAAGAGCTTGCTTCGAAGTACCACTTCACTGGCATCGAATCGATGTCGATTACCAAGGCGCTCGAGGTTAAAGAGGAGCTCGAAAAGATCGACGAGCTTTTAAAGCAGCTCGAGGAAGCTGAGAAAACAGCTCAAATTGCGATCATCGATATGGAGATGTTAAGCGAGTTCACTCAACCCGGCGACATGCAGCAACTTGAAGAGATGCGGCGTCAATTAGAAAACTTGGCTCGCGAACAGGCCGAACGCCAAGGATTGGAAAAAGATCCCAACAACAAAGGCGGCTTTCGTCTGACCCCCAAGGCCTACAAGATTTTTCAAGGTCGGCTGTTGGAGCGAATTTTTAGCCAATTGGCACCGTCGCGATCAGGACGTCACCACGGCGACGTCGTCGGCGAAGGGGCGGTCGAGTTGCAGCAGACCAAGCCCTACGAATTTGGCGACAGCGTTGCGAACATCGATTTGCCGCAAACGATCATCAATGCGCTGTTGCGACATGGGGATGAGCGGCCACTGCGACTACATGGCGACGACATCGTTGTCCATAAAACACGCAATCACCCCAAATGTGCGACTTGTGTGATCATGGATATGAGTGGGTCGATGCGTTACGACGGTCAATACATCAACGTCAAACGCATGGCGCTTGCGATGCAAGGATTGATCCAATCAGAGTATCCGGGAGACTTTCTGCGGTTTATCGAAATGTACACGTTTGCCAAGTTGGTCTCGCCCGGTGAGATCATCGAGCTGATGCCAAAGAACGTCACGATCCATGACCCCTGGGTGCGGCTCAAAGCCGACATGAGTGATCAAGACATTAGCGAACAGCAGGTGCATCCCCACTTTACGAATATCCAGCACTCACTCAAGTTGGCGCGTCAAAATCTCGTCAACAGCGACACCCCGAACCGGCAAATCGTGTTGATTACCGACGGGCTGCCGACCGCGCATTTCGAAGACGAGTGGTTGTATATGTTGTATCCGCCGGATCCGATGACCGAACAGGCGACGATGCGCGAAGCCCGGCTGTGTCAGAAGGAAGGGATCACGATCAATATCTTTCTGGTCCCGAGTTGGTCGCAGAGCGAAGAGGATATTCGCTTCGCTTATCGGCTTGCCGAAACCACCAAAGGCCGCGTGTTCTTCACCAGCGGCCGTGACCTCGACCGCTTCGTCGTTTGGGACTACGTGCAAAACCGCCGCGACATTATTTCCTAGGCGGACCGATCGGTTTTTCAACCCGCCACGCAACTTCAAAATGCGTTAGCGAGGAAATTTTGATCTTGACACTTCTATTTCGCGATCCATCTTGACGCCATTTGACGTTTTTTCGCATCCTCGGCGACAAAGACTCTTGCTTGCAATGATGGGAAGAAATATGAAACGGGTGAGGTGGTTCGCGAGAGCTGTCGAGCAGGAAGCTCGCCAGTTGCGTGGTTACTTGCTGTTTGCAGGTTCGATAAAGCGTCAACGCCAATGGCGTCGACTTGAGCGAGCTAACGAGTCCTACGGACACACCGTTCTGCTTGACATCAACAAGATCATTTTTGATGGCGAACAAGGTCGTCGGATTCACGCGTTGGTCAATCTGCTGACACGTGGAGGCTATCGAGTATGGTTGACTCCTCGAGTTTGCTTTTTTCAAAATGCCAACAAAGTCTATAAGTGGCGGGCGCTGGAGCACGTCTATGAGTATGGTGTGGAGGGAACGCCTGCGAAGTTTGATCTTTGCATCACCGATCGACGTAGGGAGTGCCCGAAAGCCAATCGCACTTTGCGATTAACCAGTGATACCCAACGCCAGCTCAGCGACCGCGATTTACCGGTACCCTACACGATTCACCCCGACCACATGGATGCTCGTGAAGACTTGAATTTTCAAGCCTATCGCGATACCCCGCGACGCTGGCTCGTCTTCTTTGGCGGTGACCGCCGGTCCGACGCCTACCATCCGAGCGAGCAATACACTCACTTCAAATCGATTCCTCGGCCCCGTTTGGTCCAACTCGCCGAGGAGTGCTTTCGGGACGATCTGCAATTTCCCGACTCCGAAGATGCACTGAATAAGCTGATGCTCTCGGACGCGGATAGCCTTGTTATCTTGGATTCGGCACGGTATCGCGTTGCTCCATCGCGATGGTTACCTGTGGTAAGCCAAGCAAAGTTCTTTCTTGCGGCACCGGGCCAGACCTACCCGCACAGTCATAACTGCATTGAATCATTGGCGATCGGAACGATCCCCATCCTTGAATACAACGAACGGTTTCAGCCCGCTCTCGAGCATGGAGTGAATTGTTTGGTGTATCGCGGTGAGCAGCAGTTTCGTCAATTGATGACGGAGATTCGGGCGATGCCGGAATCGAGTATTCAGCAAATGCGTCAAGGTGCGATTGCCTATTACGACGAATATTTGTCGCCGCAATCGTTTGTACATCGACTCACCGCCGATGCGTTTGATCGGTTGCACATGTATCCCTACCTCGCTCGGCCCGGTATTTTGAATCGGCACTTGCGTGTCAATAATCGTGTTACTGCCGCCCGCGAGCGAGAGCGAGCCCGGGCTGCCAGCTGACGAGCCGCTCCGGCGGCCAGTCCTGGCTAGAGTTTGTCCTTCCCCCTCTGCCCTTAGGGGGGCGTTATTGTTTCGACGAATCGACTGAGGATCGAAGTTCAATTTTGATAGGTTGATGGTCGCTGGCGAAACGGCCTGCTGCGGTTTTCGGGTCGAGTGTTTGGTGAGTCGCGACGGAGGATTTTGGATCGCTCAACAGAATGAAATCGATCTTGCCGTTTGCACGAATGGCCTTGAAACCATTAAACGTCCCGCTGGGGCCCGTCGGATCGGAATCACTGAGTTTGATCGCATCAAAAAACCTCACTCCTTCGCCGCTTTCTGCGAGCAAATTTTGCAACGGCTTTGATTGCGGAGTCGCATTCAGGTCACCCATCACGACGACGGGAAGCTCGTCGCGAAGCTCGGATGCCTTTGTACGCAACAAGTTAGCCGAGTTTTCTCGCGCGGTGGCACTTTGGTGGTCAAAGTGAGTGTTCATCAGCAGCAATGCAGTGGCGTTGTCCTTGGATTTGATTTCGACCCACGAGCAAATGCGGGGTAAATTTGCGCCCCATGCGTTTTTGCCCACGGCCTGCGGATCGGGACCAAGCCAAAATGTTCCTTTTCGCGTCACTTCGAATTGGTCCCGCCGCCAAAACACCGGCGAAAACTCGCCGCCGTCTTTGCCGTCGCTACGTCCGACCCCATACCACTGAAATTCGGGAAGACGTTCGGAGAGATCATCGATTTGTTTTCGTGTTGCTTCTTGCAATCCGATGATGTCAGCCCCCTTGATTGTTTCGGCAACCGCATCGACGCGATGATCCCAATGGTCGGGGCCATCATTGGGATTCATGTAGCGAATGTTGTAGGTCATCAACCGTGTCGTGTCGTCTGCAAAAACGGCAGTGGCGATCAAGCAGGCGAGAAAAGCGAGGCAACCGATTTTCATGTTCCAAGGTTCCGGAAAGAGAGAGGGGGGATAGTCGTGTTTCGCTCGGCAAACCTGCGTTCTGGCCGCGAGGATCGAGAGATTGATTGTTGTCGTAGCTACGCTCGCCAGAGCGTGGGTTCCACCGCGTGGCGATGGCAGCTACGTTGAAATCCAGCGGTTGGTTTCCGTTTGTTCTGACGGATCAATGACATGAATGGCGTCGTGATCACGACAACCGATGTTGGCGGCGAAATCGTGACGGTGTGACACCGATGTGTTTGCGGAATTGTTGAGTAAACGCACTTTGGTCACAGAATCCGAGTTGAGCGGCGATGTCGATGATGGATGTATTCGCGTGGATCAATTCGTCGCATGCCGCTTGCATCCGAGTCTTCATCAAAAAGTCTTGCACACTCATCCCGAATACGTCCATGAATTTTCGGTGTAATTGGCGTGTGGATACATTGGCTCGTTGGGCAAGTTCCACCACGGTGATGCGTCCACGATGATTCTCGCGAATATGTTCGACCACATCGCTGATTTGACTGTATGGCAACGCCGTTTTGCGATGACCCTCGTAGCTACGAATCACTCCCATGATTCCGATTACGGACCCCTGTTTATCGTAAACCGGCAACTTTGTGGTGACAAACCAATCCAACAACCTTTGTTCGGTGTACCAGATCTCGACACGATCGGTCATCGGCTCGCCCGTGCGAATGACCAGTTGGTCGTCGCGGACGAAGCTATCGGCGATATGAGCCGGGAAAAAGTCGTAATCATCGCGACCGATCACCTCGTCTTCGTGCTCGCAGCCGAAACGATCCACGATCGACTGGCTAACGCTCACCATGCGGCTCTGCTCGTCTTTCATAAAAAAAGAGGTGCCAGGCACGTAGTCGAACAGCCTCTGGATTTGATGCGACGGATGCATTCGGTTAAGAAAATCGCTTTTAAAGCTGTTTTCTTTGCCGTTGGCCCCCCGTTCGGATTCCGCGTGTATCATAATGGGTTCGTGGAAACGGACTTTTTATGTCGGATAATTCATAAATGAAGTCTGAATGATACAAGATATTTCAAGGTCCGTGGTGCAAGATAGTTCGCAGCCAATAGGGGATTGTAAGCGAAGCAACCGGCTTCGCTCCTCCCTACCCTGCTCTGCCCTGCCCTCCCCTGGAAACGTTTCCCTCCCCGTCACCTACCCTCCGCCTGCGCGTTCGTGTTTTCCTGCTTGCCTTCTTGCGAACTGTCACATCCTAATTCTCCGTGTATGATCGGAACCACTCATGTGGGTGTGATGCTTCCCTTTGCGGCGTCGATAAATGGAACCGGACCGTCTGGAAAAACAATTTGGAGATTGAAAACCTGATGCAACGACAAACGACATTCCTCCTCGCACTCTTGCTTCTCAGTTTGAGTTTGACGGTGCCGCCGGCGCGATGCGATGCCGCCGAAGTGGAACTGAAAAAAGGCGACCATATCTGTTTGGTCGGTAACGCATTAGGCGAGCGTTTGCAAACCGAAAACCATTGGGAGAGTTT